>NZ_JBATLB010000180.1:0-8693 GCF_049669965.1 Muriicola sp.
CTATTGCCAAGGCAGTAAAAAAGGCTGGCTACACCCTTGGAGATGATGTTATGGTGGCTTTAGACTGTGCTGCTGCCGAATTCTACGTGAACGGAAAGTACGATTACACTAAATTTGAAGGAGATAAGGGAGCGATCAGAAGCTCGGAAGAACAGGCTAAATACCTGGCTTCACTTTGTGAAAAATACCCCATCATTTCCATTGAAGACGGGATGGACGAAAACGATTGGAAAGGATGGAAGATACTTTCTGATTTAGTTGGGGATAAAGTTCAGTTGGTTGGGGACGATCTCTTTGTGACCAACGTAACCAGACTTTCAAAAGGAATAAAAGAAGGTATTGCTAATTCCATTTTAATTAAGGTGAATCAGATAGGAACCTTGACCGAGACCATTGCAGCCGTAAACATGGCAAAGAATGCCGGCTATACCAGTGTAATGTCTCACAGATCTGGCGAAACCGAAGACAATACCATTGCAGATCTTGCTGTAGCACTAAACACCGGGCAGATCAAAACTGGTTCGGCCTCACGGTCTGACCGAATGGCAAAATACAATCAATTGTTGCGCATTGAGGAAGAATTAGGTTCTGTTGCTTATTACCCCGGCTTGCAGGCTTTTAAAGTGGGTCATTGAGGTTAAATAACGTAACTGAACGCCTTTTGTGTTGAAAAAGATATACAGGAGGCTGACAAGGCAGGGCGCCTGACCGGGATCTTAATCAAGAGCAATTACAGGAATATACGGGTAACCCAACACGATCTTATTTTCAAGAGTGCCGTAAAAGCTTTTTTAAGATGCCTTCAGGAGGAGGTTTTGGAAGTTTATCAGCACCAGCCAATGCTAAAAGAATGCGTTTTACCTGGAAAAAGTCGGTAGACAACTACTATAAAATACACTGTAATATTGATAAATAACAGTCCATAGATTGTGCTGTAACATCAATTTTAATTTTCCATCAGAACCATTGATAAAGAGCTTGTCTTAATTGTGAAGGCCGTGCCTTTTTCTTATCTTTATAACACTTTCAAAATAATTCCAAAATCATTTTCATGAAGGACAAAGCAATTCTAGAGTACGAAGGAAAAAAATACGAATTCCCGGTAGTAGAGGGAACCGAGAATGAACTGGCCATAGACATTAAAACACTGCGATCTTCTACAGGTATGATCACCCTTGATCCCGGATATAAGAATACAGGATCTTGTGAAAGTGCCATTACGTATCTGGATGGTGAAAAAGGTATTTTAAGGTACAGAGGTTACAACATTGAAGAACTTGCAGAAAAAGCAGACTTCCTGGAGGTGGCCTATCTTTTGATTTTTGGGGAATTGCCAGATAAAGAAGAGCTAGAAAGGTTTCATGACGACATAAAGCAGGAATCGCATGTAGATGAGGAAATGAAAAAGATCCTGGATGCCTTTCCAAAATCGGCGCATCCTATGGGCGTTCTCTCTTCTTTAACCAGCGCACTGATCGCCTTTAACCCTACCTCTGTTAATATATCCTCTGAAAAGGAAATGTACCATGCCATTGTGAGAATTATGGCCAAATTCCCGGTGTTGGTAGCCTGGACAATGAGAAAGCAAAAAGGACTACCCCTGGATTACGGTGATGACTCAATGGGGTATGTGGAGAACCTTCATAAAATGATGTTCAAAAGGCCAAACAAGGAGTATATTAAAAATAAGATCGTGATAGATGCGCTAGATCAACTACTCATCCTGCATGCAGATCACGAACAGAATTGTTCCACATCTACCGTTCGTATTACGGGTTCTTCCCATGCCGGACTCTTCGTTTCACTTTCAGCCGGGATATCGGCTCTTTGGGGGCCTTTACATGGTGGGGCCAACCAGGCGGTTCTTGAAATGCTCGAAGCGATCGAAAAAGACGGCGGTGACACACAGAAATATATGAACAAGGCCAAAGACAAAGACGATCCGTTTCGTTTAATGGGCTTCGGTCACAGGGTATATAAGAATTTCGATCCTCGTGCAAAGATCATAAAACGCGCCGCAGATGAAGTACTTGGGGATCTGGGTATTGAGGACCCAATCTTGTCAATAGCCAAGGGATTGGAAAAAGTGGCTTTGGAAGATCCTTACTTTGTTGAACGAAAATTATACCCCAACGTAGATTTCTATTCAGGGATCATTTACAGGGCCCTGGGAATTCCTACAGAGATGTTTACCGTGATGTTTGCTATGGGAAGATTGCCAGGATGGATCGCTCAATGGCGTGAGATGCGTTTACGAGGGGAGCCTATAGGCAGGCCGAGACAAGTGTATATCGGAGAAAACCAACGTCCTTTTGTTCCTTTAAATAAGCGCTAGAACACCTAACGTATGCTCCAGCTAAATGTCCAAAATGAGACATCTTTATTAAAAGCAGTTGTTCTGGGTACGGCCAAAAGTCCGGGCCCGGTGCCTTTACCAGAGGAGGCTTACGATCCTAAATCGCTAGAGAATATTCTGGCAGGGACCTATCCTAAGGAAGAGGATATGGTTATGGAAATGGAGGCATTTAACGCGGTCCTGCAAAAACATGGGGTCAAGGTCTTTAGACCTGAAGTACTCAAGGATTGTAACCAGATCTTTTCAAGAGATATTGCCTTTGTCATAGAGAATAAACTTATTAAGGCCAATATTCTGCCAGACAGAGAGAAGGAATTTGATGCTATCATCCATGTCCTGGATGTCATACACGATGAAAATATTTTAATACCCCCAAAAGAGGTACATGTTGAAGGAGGTGATGTTATGCCTTGGAACGACTATATCTTTATAGGCACCTACAGTGGAGATGATTATGCCAGTTATATCACCGCGAGGACCAATGTAGCTGCTGTAGAATATCTCAAAGAACAATTTCCTCATAAGAAGATCAAATCCTTCGAACTCCGGAAGTCTAATACCAATCCCAGGGAGAACGCACTTCACTTAGATTGCTGTTTTCAGCCCATTGGGAAAGACAAGGCGATCCTTCATAAGAATGGCTTCCTGGTAGAGAAAGAATACCAGTGGTTGGTAGACTACTTTGGCAAGGATAATGTCTTTGAGATCAGTAGTGATGAGATGTATCAGATGTTTAGTAATGTTTTTTCTATCTCTCCTAAGGTAATCGTGTCCGAAAAGTCGTTTACCCGGCTCAATAAATGGCTCCGCGAGCAAGGCTTTACCGTGGAAGAGGTTCCCTATTCGGAGATTGGGAAACAAGAAGGGTTGTTGCGCTGCAGCACGCTGCCCCTGATCAGAATATAGTACCTTTTTTTATCGTCTTTCCATTTTTATTTTTATAATCCCCGCAAATAAGACCCTTAAAAAGCTATAACTTTACTCCGGTTTTTAACTTGTTCTTATGCAGATCACAAACACAATTTTAATGGTTCGTCCCGTTCGTTTTAGAATGAATGAAGAAACCGCCGTAAACAACTATTTTCAGGAAGATATCGACATAAAGAATCAGACGATCAATCTAAGGGCGCAGCAAGAATTTGACGAATTTGTAAACGCTTTAAGGGCCAAAGGGGTAGAAGTTATTGTAGTTGATGATATTTATGAACGAGATACCCCAGATTCTATCTTTCCTAATAACTGGATCTCTTTTCACGAAAACGGAACCGTAGGATTGTACCCTATGTTTGCTGAGAACAGGAGAAGGGAAAGGCGGGAGGATATACTGGATATTCTGGAAGAAAAAGGCTTTTTAATTGAAGGAGTGATAGACTATACTTCTGCTGAGGAAGAAGGACTGTTTTTGGAAGGCACAGGTAGTATTATAATGGATAGAGAAAATCAAAAAGCCTATTGCGCTTTATCTCCCAGGGCAGACGAAGAACTTTTTATTGAATTCTGTGAGGATATGGAATGTACTCCGGTCATCTTTACCGCCAACCAGCCTGTTGATGGGAACAGAATGCCCATTTACCATACCAATGTGATGATGTGTATTGCAGAGACTTTTGCGGTTATATGTCTGGATGCTATAGACGACAAGAAAGAGCGAAAGAACGTGGTAGATCATTTAAAGAATGACGGAAAAGATATCATTACTATCACAGAGGTACAAGAACAACACTTTGCAGGGAATATGTTACAAGTAATTGGCGCTGATGAAAAGCGTTATTTAGTGATGAGTTCTGCGGCCTTCCATAGTCTTACTCCTTTGCAGCTAAAGGCTATAAATAAATACTGTGAGATCATTCACAGCCCTCTGGATACCATAGAAACGTGTGGGGGAGGGAGTGCACGTTGTATGATGGCCGAGATTTTTCTTCCCCGATCTAACGGTCTTGGATGATCGTATAAACCTGTTGTAACAGAAATAGGGATGCTATGTATTGGTCTTGGCTATGTTTCGGATCATGCCGCCAAAAATAAAATAGTGAAAAGGAACAATTGAATACCAATAAAGCCTGCCTCGCAAGCCTTTAGGCCTGAAAGTTGCGGTTTGATGCAAGATGTCATCCTTATCGATCTTAAATTCTAGCCACGCCTCGCCCGGTAATCGCATTTCAGCAAATAGTAATAGGCGTTTCCCTTCCTTATCGGCCAGCAGTACCCGCCAGAAATCGAGTGAATCGCCGGGATATATTTTGTCCGGATGAGTGCGCCCCCTTCGAAGTCCCACTCCACCGGTTAATTTATCGATAAAGCCCCGGATCTTCCATAGCCAATTGCCATAATACCAGCCCTGTTCACCCCCAATTTTCCAGATGTTCTCCAGCACACCTTCCGGGTCATTAACCTTTAATTTTTTTTCATCTTTTAAGACGCCAAATTTGGGTACCTGAATGTATTTCTCCAGGTTCTTCTGAAAGCGGCCACTCACCATGCTGTCTTTCCAGCTGCTTACTACCAGATTCTGCTCTATTTTTTTAAAGGCCATATCTATGGCCTCCATATACGAATGGGTCTCCAGATCCAATAATTCCTGCAAACGGTTATCCTTGGCCACAACTTCCATTTTCATGCTGTCTACGAGGTTTACAGCTAGTTTGTAGGAAGTAGAGGTCACAAAATACAACCAGTACGAAGAGAGTTTAGGAGTCATGACAGGCACCGTTAAGATCCAGTTTTTAAAACCCCGGGCCTTTGCATACTGATGCAACATTTCTTTATAGGTAAGGATGTCTTTTCCTCCAATATCAAAAGAGTCATTATATGTTTCCTTTTTACCCAACACTCCCGTGAGGAAGTTTATAACATCGCGTATGCCTATAGGTTGTGCCTTGGTAAGCACCCATTTAGGTGTGATCATTACCGGCAACTTTTCACAGAGGTCGCGAATAATTTCAAAAGAAGAACTCCCGGAACCTACAATGATCCCCGCTCTCAGCACAGTGAGTTTAAAAGAGCCCTGATACAGTATGTCCTCTACATTTTTGCGAGACCTAAGGTGTTTGGACAGCTTCTCTTCATTAACGATCCCACTTAAATAAATGACCTGTTCTACAGAACTAGCTTCCATGTAGGTGTTAAAGTTCTCCGCAGAAAGCGCTTCTTTCTCATCGAAATCCTGGGTGGAAGAACTCATAGAATGGATGAGGTAGTAGGCAGCTTCAATATCCTTGGGGAGTACGTCCGGATTAACTTTTTGAAGAAAATCGATCTCTACCACTTCAATCCTGGAGAGTGTTTCATCATCTACAGATAATCTTTTCTTATCCCGAACGGCGCAGACCACTTCATGCCCCAGATCCAGTAGCCTGGGGAGTAAACGCATTCCTATGTAGCCATTGGCTCCGGTGAGTAGAATTTTCATTTTTTATAGGTCTTCTATGGTAGTGGGAGCCGTATCGGTTTTGTAATCCAATAGCTTTTTAAAGAATTTTTGAATCGCCTTAGTATCCGAACGAACTTTGATAAAATAATGATCACGATAGATAGAATACACCGCAAAATCGCCCTTGTAAATCGTGAGCTTATAAAATGGGATGACCAGTGCAAAGGTTTCCAATAGCGACCTGAAGCGTACAATGATGCCTTTTGGTCTTATTTCCACATTACAACTATCCAGATTATTATCCAGGATAAGGAGGTTTCGAATTTCAACGCTTGTTTCCGTTATAAAGAGCTTTGGAGAACCAATTCCGTCCATGGCCCACCGTTCTTTAAGGGTAAAGGGCTTTCCTACCTCCTCATTTATTTTACGGGTTATTTCTTTGTTGTTATAGGATACATTTAAAAGCATATTTCTTCTTTTTCTTTAGCAGCATAAAGTTACCGAAAACAATGGGGAATACAGATTTGAAACACTACAAAAGCACAAAAAATACGTAGTTTTGCAACTTCAATGGAAGTATACTCATGAATATTGAACAAGTACTCAGTTCTAAGGTAAAAGAAGCGATAAAGGAACTTTATGAAGTAGAACTTCCTACGGTAGAATTTCAACCTACCAGGAAGGATTTTGAGGGCGATATAACCATAGTGATCTTCCCAATGCTGCGCTATATAAAAGGAAATCCTGAAAAAATCGGATCTGCCCTGGGCGAATATCTATTAAAGGAGCTTGGCGAGGTGGCTCAATTCAATGTTATCAAAGGTTTTCTGAACCTCAGTATTCAAAATGACTATTACCTGGATGCCTTTGCTGCAATCAGTGCCGAAGAGCACTATGGCATCAAGCAACAAAAAGATGAAGGTGCCGTCATGGTAGAATATTCGTCACCAAATACCAACAAGCCGCTGCACCTTGGACATATCAGAAATAATTTATTGGGTTATTCTGTTGCCGAGATCCTCAAAGCTTCGGGGAAGAACGTTTATAAAACTCAGATCATCAATGACAGGGGTATCCATATTTGTAAAAGTATGTTGGCCTGGAAACTGTTTGGCAATGACGAGACGCCTGCTTCTACGGGCCTAAAAGGAGACAAATTAGTAGGTAACTATTACGTAGCGTTTGACAAGGCCTATAAAAAGGAGATAAGTGAATTATTGGCCAAAGGCATGTCCAAAGAGGAAGCGGAACAAGAAGCACCACTGCTTAAGGAGGCTCAGGAAATGCTACGACAATGGGAGGCAGGAGACCCGGGAGTAGTTTCACTCTGGGAAACTATGAATGCCTGGGTATATGAAGGATTTAAAGAGACCTATAATAATCTTGGGGTTAACTTTGATACGCTGTATTACGAAAGTAATACCTATCTATTGGGGAAGGATGTAGTGGAAGAAGGCCTGCAAAGTGGTGTTTTTTTCAAAAAAGATGATGGCAGTGTCTGGATAGATCTAACGGACGAAGGCCTTGATGAGAAGATAGTATTGCGTTCTGACGGCACGGCCGTTTATATGACGCAAGACATTGGTACGGCAATTCAACGGGTGCGCGACTTTCCGGATATCAATGGCATGGTGTATACCGTTGGGAACGAGCAAGACTACCATTTCAAGGTCTTATTTCTGATTTTGAAAAAACTCGGATATTCCTGGGCCGAGCATCTCTATCATCTGAGCTACGGAATGGTGGACCTTCCCAGTGGAAAAATGAAGAGCAGGGAAGGAACCGTGGTAGATGCAGACGATCTGATCAGTGAAATGACACAAACGGCCGCTAACATTTCCCGTGAACTAGGCAAACTAGATGACTATACCGAAGCAGAAAAAGCAACCTTGTACAAGATCATAGGACTGGGTGCCTTGAAATATTATATTCTTAAGGTAGATCCAAAAAAGAGAATTTTGTTCGATCCTGAGGAGTCGGTCGACTTTCAGGGAAACACGGGCCCGTTTATTCAATACACCTATGCCAGAATACAGTCCATACTGCGTAAGGCCGAAGATGTTGTTGAATTAAAAAAATTTAATAATAAACAAAAAATTGAATTACACTCCAAAGAAAGGGAATTGATAAAATTGTTGCTCGCATTTCCCGATACGATTGTTCAGGCCGCTTCACAGTACAGTCCTGCCCTGATGGCCAACTATACCTATGATCTGGTAAGAGAGTTTAATTCTTTTTACCAGCAGGTATCTATCTTAGGCGAAGAAGATGTCCAGATTAGATCTTTCAGGGTCTTGCTTTCGGAAAAAATAGCAGCAGTGATAAAAACAAGTTTTGGTTTGTTGGGTATAGAAGTGCCTGAACGGATGTAATAAAAAAGACCGCCTTTAAGGGCGGTCTTTTCTTATATAGTAATTAGGAAAACTATTTCTCAGAACTTTGAGCTACAGCCAAGCCGTATACTACAAGTCCAAATCCAATTTTGTTTACAGCATCTCCAATGTTGTAGATCACATCCATATTAAGGCCGGTAAACCATCCTTCGTACCAACCTGGAGTACCTGCCATATATCCCAGAGGATAAATTGCCCATCCTACCAGTACAAACCAGCAAAGTGTTTTGTGGGCACTTAGTACAGCGCCACCGGCTTCTACAGCTAATTTCTTCGCTTTTCCGAACCAGATGTCGTAAACAATTACGAAATAAGCCGCACCGGAGATAAGACCCCATAACCAGGCGTTGTCCCTGTCAACAGCTTCACCCCAGTACCCTGTAACTAACATGATTACTGAAAGAGCGATCAATCTCCACATTAGGGATTTCTTGGCTCCAGCCACTTTAAGGATTAAAAAGAATTCCACGCACAGTAGCGGCACAGTTAATACCCAGTCAACATAACGGAAGAATGTAGGGGATTCAGCGAATCCTGCCCAGTAATCCCTCATGTACCAGTAGTGTACTGCAGC
>NZ_JBATLB010000181.1:0-1565 GCF_049669965.1 Muriicola sp.
TGTCTTGTACCTCCTCTTTCCATTTAAATACCCCCACAGAGGAGATTTGTTGACGTTTCAACGCCGGGAGAAGCCCGTGTTGCAGATAAGTGTCGGTTAGGACTTCTTGTAATTCATTGGCCAGGGTTTAGATCTGGAGTACATAAAAATCCCGGCTTACATCTTGTGCAATTCCTTTTGTGCAGATAGAACATACGAACAGCATCGTGAAATATGTGAGGCAATATCTAAGGGGTTTCATTGAGCTACTATTTTTACTTCAAATTTAAGGGTAATTCATGGAGTATCCTATAGGTGCCAATGTGGCCCAACAGGAGGGACTAAGAAATATCAATAATAGCAAGAACCTAGGAGTTTTAATATTCATGGCCCAATTCTCTGCTCATTTATCATTTATCACCGACCTTTGCAAAAAAGAATACAATGGACCTAAATTTGGCCGTACTGATAGACGGCGATAATATACCCTCTGCCTATGTAAAGGAAATGATGGAGGAGATTGCAAAATATGGCAATCCAACTATCAAAAGGATCTATGGGGATTGGACAAACCCCAGACTGGGAAAATGGAAACAAGTACTTCTCGAAAATGCCATTACGCCTATTCAACAATACGGCTATACCGCCGGAAAGAATGCTACCGATTCTGCCATGATCATCGATGCCATGGATATCCTCTATTCGGGAAAGGTAAATGGGTTTTGCCTGGTAAGCAGTGATAGTGATTTTACGCGTCTTGCGACCCGACTCCGGGAGGCCGGGATGCTTGTGTTTGGAATAGGAGAGAAGAAAACTCCCAATCCTTTTATTGTAGCCTGTGACAGGTTTATTTACATAGAGATCCTGAAAAAACAATCTGAAGAAAGCAGTACGGGTCCAGGGGATACTAAATCCGACAAGAAAAGCGGGGTAGACAAGATCACCAAGAAAGATATACAACTAATCACCACCACTGTAGAAGACGTGGCAGATGACGATGGTTGGGCCTTTTTGGGGGATGTGGGCAGTTTATTACAGAAAAAACAACCCAATTTTGATTCCCGTAATTACGGCTATCAAAAACTAACGCCCCTTATTAATTCCCTGGGCGAGTTTGAGATCGAAAGGCGTGAAGATGCTAAAGGAAGAAAAAAACTTATCTACGTAAAGATCAAAGAGCATAAGTCGGGCTCCACTAAAAAATAACTCGGCATCTTTAAAGATTTTTCAAAATAACAGATTCACTATTTTCGATCGCGCCGGCACTAAAAGCAGAGCATGTATTTCTAAATGGGGTGATGAAAAAATAACCCTGGAATGATTTTAAAACAAAAAAGCCGAAGGTATTCCTTCGGCTTTTTGTACGTTGTATGGATGCTTACATCACAAAATTAATAGGCACGGCTACCCTGGTGGTACCCCATCCCATTACTAGATGTACGGCATTATCTACTTCCTGAAAGGTGATCGAAAAGGCCTCTAAAGATTCTGACCCGGCAGATACACTTGCTTGTACCCTGGCAACATCGCCAGATTCATCGTAAAAATATGATCCCCATTGATTGAGATTCTTGTTTAGAACTACT
>NZ_JBATLB010000182.1:0-3349 GCF_049669965.1 Muriicola sp.
GAGTATTTTATCTCAACCAATTGGAAGATGAGATGCTATGGGGTAGTAGAAAAATGTCTGATGGAAATTCCTTCTATTCTCATTTGAATCCGGTATTTATGACCAAAGAGGGGGCTAGCCGACTTAAAAAAGGGGATTTTACCATGGCATTGATCAATGATGATCTAATAACCGAAGAAATGACAAAAAGAGAAAAAAAGAAACGTTCGAAATAATTCAATAAATAAAATCTTGTTCAAATTGAATTAATCAATCAGGAAGAAAGGTTAGATTTAATGGATTTTAAGCATAAAAAAACCCGGATGTATCCGGGTTTTTTTATGCTGCATTATTAAGTATATTAGGATACTACTTCTTCGTACATTTTTGAGGTTTCCAGAGCTGATTTGATGGCATCTCTTTGTTTTGAGAGCAAGTCTCTGGTTGTGTTTGGCAAGATCCATTCCTTATTATTCAATATATCATTGTAAGAGTTTAAGATCTTTTTTTCTCCACGATTTACTTCCTCTAACATCCGTTCGGAATCATTCGAACTTATGGTGGTGACGAATTTCATCCACGCTCTGTGGAAGTCTCCTTTGATACTTCCGCTATCCTCTGGCAAGTTGCCGTATTCCACGATCTCGGATTTTAATTCATGTCCGAAAGTGTATCGTTGATTGGCTTTGTCTTCCAGAAACTTTTTGATGGTGGGGTTATTTACTTTTTCAGCAGCCAGTTTATATCCGCGTTTGGCGTCATACGTAAGAATTAGTAAATCGTTTAACTTGTTTGAAATTTTTTCAGTGTACTTCATTAATCTATCTTCATTTTAATTTAAGTGCCGTTGACTATCAACAGCTTTCTATAAGATAACAGAATATCTCAATAAACCAAGTAAATACGGGACTTTAGCAGAGATTTAACAAAAGTTCTTAATGAGTGTTAATGCCTAATCTCTACTAAAAAAAGGAGCCAAATCTGAAGTGTATTTATATGGTAAATTAAATAGAAAGTGTATATTTGCACGCTCTAATAAAGTAGAGAAAACAAAGAATTAATAATCGAGGGTCGGGCACCCTACAAAATTAATGTGATATGCCAGTTAGAATCAGACTACAAAGACACGGAAAAAAAGGTAAACCATTTTATTGGATCGTTGCTGCAGACGGCCGTGCAAAACGAGATGGAAAATTTCTGGAAAAATTAGGAATCTACGATCCTAATACCAATCCTGCAACTATAGAAGTGAAGATAGAAGAATCCGTGCAGTGGTTAAACAATGGAGCACAGCCTTCTGAAACCGCAAAACGTATTTTATCTTATAAAGGTGTTTTATTGAAACATCACTTATTAGGTGGCGTTCGCAAAGGTGCCCTTACTGAAGAAGAAGCAGAAGCTAAATTTCAGGCTTGGATAGCCGAGAAGGAAAAATCTGTTGCCAAGAAAGAGGAGAACCTAAGCAAAGCACAACAAGAAGCTCGTAAAAAAGCCCTTGAAGCAGAAAAAGAAGTAAATGCAAAAAGAGCTCAGGCCGCTGCCGAGGCTGAATTGCCAGAAACTCCAGAGGCTGTTCCTGCAGAAGAAGAGGTAGCTGCCTTGGAAACAGCTCCGGCACCAGAGGAATCTGTAGCACAAGCTGAAGAGGCTGTTGAAGCCCCTGCAGCTGAAGCCGCCGCTCCCGAAGCTACTGCCAAAGAAGCGCCAGCCGCAGAAGAAGTTGCTGCGACTGAAGCCGTTGCCGAAGAAACGCCTGCTAAAGAGGAAGCAGCTGCTGAAGATGCAAAACCTGCTCCAGAAAAAGAATAATGGGAAAACGATTGACGCGTAAGGAAGATTGTTTCTACCTGGGCAAGATCGTTTCAAAATATAGCTTTAAAGGGGAGGTGCTCCTAAAATTAGACACCGATGAACCTGAGCAATACGAAAAATTGGAATCAGTATTTATCTCCTTAGGGAATAATCTGGTTCCTTTTTTTATTGAAAAAAGTTCACTGCATAGATCGTCCCTGCTGCGGGTACGTTTTGAAGAGATAAAAGACGAGTCGGACGCAGACCGTATCCTGGGATCTGAAATTTATTTACCCTTGGAATTCTTACCCAGGTTAAGCGGCACACAATTCTATTATCACGAGGTAAGTGGATTTACGCTTATGGATAGTGTATATGGCAATATAGGGACTATAACCAGCGTCAATGATTCGGCCGCCCAGGCTCTTTTTGAAGCCGAGAAAGAAGGAAAACAGGTATTGATCCCCATCAATGACGAGATCATTAGTAAAATAGACCGCGCTAATAAGACGATCTACATTACCGCACCGGAAGGATTGGTATCATTGTATTTAGATACCGAGTAATATCCTACACCAAACCACTTAATTCAAAACTTTTGGGGTCAGCTTTTCAATTCAAACAATTTACAGTAGCTCAAGACAGATGCGGCATGAAAATTGGCACAGATGGTGTTTTGTTAGGAGCCTGGACCCCTGTAGATGAGAACCCAAAACGTATTTTAGACATTGGTAGTGGGACGGGAATACTGGCGTTGATGCTGGCACAACGATGTGATGCAGAGCAAATAGACGCGCTGGAAATTGAACCCGATGCCTATGAACAATGTGTGGAGAATTTTGAGGCTTCGCCCTGGGGGGATCGACTTTTCTGTTATCATGCGTCACTAAAGATGTTCATGAAAGAACCGGAAGATTCCTATGATCTGATTGTATCAAACCCTCCATTCTATAAAGAGGACATGCCCAGTGGGGACAGGTCCAGAGACAAGGCCCGGCAAGCGAGTGCTTTGCCTTTCGAAGAATTGGTGAATAGTGTAGCTGAATTATTATCTCCGAATGGTATATTTTCGGTAGTCATACCTTATAAGGAGAAAGTTGCTTTTGTACAGTTGGCAGAGCTAAGTGGGTTGTTCTTAATAAAGGCCACCCGAGTTAAAGGGACGGCCGAAACGGCCACTAAGCGCAGTTTGCTGGCTTTCTCATTCCGAAAAGTACCAATGGAGACAGACGAACTGGTGATAGAAGAAAAACGACATTTATACACACAAGCTTATGTTGAACTTACGCGCGACTTCTATTTAAAAATGTGATCATAGTCGTCTTTTCATAGGACGCGTTAGGCAGGTTGGTCCGCCGCCGCCTTTAATGCTGATCTCGTTCCCACTATAGGTCCTAAGCTTGCATCCTGCGGATAATAATGCTTTTTCTGTGATAGGATTTCCAGCCACCATAACACAATTCCTAGGGGCCAGGGCAAGAACGTTGCTTCCCAGAGTATCAAACTCAGTTTCCGGCACCTCAATCAATTCAAATCCCCTTTCTAAAAGTTCATTTCTAAACTTAATGGGCATTAAGGG
>NZ_JBATLB010000183.1:0-3253 GCF_049669965.1 Muriicola sp.
AGGGAGAATTCATTTTTCCCGGTAGTTGTAGTGCCCACCTGGATTACATCCATATATGGATCCAGACCATTGATCAGTAATTCACTGGCCGAGGCAGATCTGTCTGTAGTTAGCACAAATACCCTGTTGAGACCCAAAGAATTAATAGCTGCCCCGTCTATTTCGTTGATGAAATTTTGTTCTAAGGAAGCTGCACTGAAATCTGATTGTCGTTTTGAGTTCCATCTTTGTTTTACGAATAACTGATCGGCATTCGTGTCATAGATCATGCTTGCCAGGGCAACCGCTGAAGATACCCTACCGCCGGGATTATAACGAAGGTCCAAAACCAATTCCGTAATTCCCTGAGCTTGCAACTGACCAATTGCCGCATTGAGTTCGTCGTCATAATCTTCGAAGAATCTCCTGTAAAAGATATATCCGATTTTATTACCATTTATATCAAAGGTATTTGTGATGTATATCGGATTTTCTTGAAAATTTTCTTGTTTGGTTAGGCTAACTAATAAGCCGTTTGGGGTAAATTCATCGTTTACGTAATCCGCCATGGTCAATGTATAGGTGTCGTTTTCGCCAAACAACAGATCAATATAATTATTGATGTTTAATCGTTGACCATCTACTTCAGTAAAATAGTTTCCTCTGAAGATTTGTTTGGAAGCAGCATCGGATTCGGGAATAACATATCTTACATAGCCCACCAACAGATCACCATCTAATTGTATAAGTCCAAAACTCAGGCCATTATTTTTCGAGATTCCTGAAAGAGAATTAGTAAATTCTTCGTAATCAGGGCTGTAAAAGGTAAATCTGTCATCAACAAAGCGCAGTTGGTTATCAAAAAAATCGCCTGCATCTGCATCAGACCCTAAAAATGCATTATACTCTTCATTGTTGGCGAAGCGATCGTCTGCGAGGTTGGGAACATCTTCCTGCCAGAAATACCAATAATTAGAGGCTTGCCACATGAAGTTCTGTGCTGCCAGATTCTTAGGTGCGGAATACGTATTATCGTCATCTTTACTGCAGGATAGACCTAAAAAGGAGATGACCAGGAAGGTTAGTATGTACTTTTTCATATTTTCTTTTTTTAATAGCTTCAATAATTATTCCAAAGGTGTGCCTGTCCAAAGGTCTTTTTATACCTTAGGTGATAGTAGACAATATCATGTGTAGGGAAGGTTATCTATTGGCTAAAATAAGCAGATATTGAAGAAGAAAAAAAGTTTTGTAACAATTTTCGTTGTAGTTCGTCTAGCTTATGTAACACAACAGTTAAAATGGTCTTTACAACCACCGATCAACCACTAATGACACAAACAGAGTTTTTAAACCTTGTAATGCCTTTCAAAGACAAATTGTACCGTCTGGCAAAAAGGATGCTGGTGTCTTCAGAAGAAGCAGAAGATGCAACTCAAGAAGTGTTGATGAAATTATGGTCAAAGAAGAAAGGAATGGGCAAGTACCGGAATGTGGAAGCCTTTGCCATGACAATGACCAAGAATTTTTGTCTGGACAGGTTGAAATCGAAACAATCGGGAAACCTAAAATTGGTTCACAGTAATTATACGGATGAGACCAAGTCGTTACAAAGACAGATAGAGACTAATGATAGTTTGAATTGGGTTGAAAAGATCATGGACACCCTGCCGGAACAGCAAAAATTGGTCTTGCAACTGAGAGATATTGAGGCTTACAGTTTTGAGGAAATATCGGAAATGCTGGATATGCAGCCAACAACAATAAGAGTTACCCTTTCAAGAGCCCGTAAAACGGTAAGGGAAAAACTAATACAAAAACATAGTTATGGACTTAAATAGAATAGAAAAATTATTAGAGAAATACTTTGAGGCCGAGACCACGGAAGCCGAAGAGCAGGTCTTACGGGATTATTTTACCGGAGACGATGTTGCTGAACATTTGGAGCAATACAGTACCATGTTCACATTTTTCTCTAATGCCAAGCAAGAGCGGTTTACGAAGCAGGTGCCATTAAAAACCAGCAAAGTGTATTATAGGTGGATATCCGTTGCAGCCGTTACCGTCTTAGTCTTTGGTATATATTTTGGTAATAGATACCAGGAACAAAGGGAAGCCGAATACGCTTACCTGCAAACAAAAAAGGCCCTGGGTCTTTTGGCCCAAAATTTAGATCGTGGTACAGAAAAAATGGGCTATTTACATGAATTTGAAGAAACAAAACAAAAAATTTACAAAAACAATTAAAAAACAACAGTATGAAAAAGTATGTAGTATTATTAGCCATAGCGCTGCTTCCATTAGCAGGCTTCTCACAATCTATCTTTGATAAGTTCGAAGATATGGATGAGGTAAGTTCGGTGATCGTAAATAAGAATATGTTCGACCTCCTTGTAAAAATGGATGTGAATGTAGACGAGCCGGAGGCCAGAGAGGCCATGGAAATTGCCAAGAGTCTCAATGGATTGAAGGTTTTTGTCACTGAGAACAAAGGAATTTCCGCCGATATGAAGTCTACGGTAGATCGATATTTAAAAAATGCGTCTCTGGAGGAACTAATGAGGGTAAAAGATAAGGATGCCAATGTAAAGTTTTACATCCGTAAAGGAAAGGACGAGGACCATGTTAGTGAGCTTCTTATGTTCGTTACCGGAATCCAAAATGCCGATGTGGAGATCAATGACCGCAAAATTGAAACGGTCTTATTGACACTGACCGGGGATATTGATTTAACCAAGATAGGGGCTTTGACAAAAAAGATGAATTTACCTAAGGAGTTAAATCAAATCGAAAAAAAGAAATCCTAACAACAGGCTGGAAGACCACGGGCACTTGTACAATACTTGTGCCCCAGGTCTTTCTCACCATTTAAAGAACAATAATCATCATGAAAACGATCACTCAATTACTATCAAGCTTAGTTCTTTTGCTATTTATTGGTTGTTCCTCAACACAAAGCTTACAGGAGTACTATGTAGACAGCGCAGAGAATCCCAATTTTATTTCTTTGGATCTCCCGGCGAGTATCCTAAATCTGGAAGCAGCAGATCTAACAGAATCGCAGCAAACAGCTGTACAATCCTTGAGGAAACTCAATGTATTGGCCTTTAGAAAGACAGCCTCTAACGCCATGGAATACGAAGTAGAAAAAGGGAAGGTAAATGCAATTATGAAGAATAAGGACTTTAAAGAGTTGATGAAGCTTAATTCTGAATACGGCAAGGGCTATGTAAAATATCTTGGGGAAGAAGATGCCATAGATGAGGTCATCATC
>NZ_JBATLB010000184.1:0-19210 GCF_049669965.1 Muriicola sp.
AGGATAAGAATCATAGGACTCAAAATACCTGATATTAAGCTAGTGTTATCTATGGCGCTGGAAAGGTGAAATACAGCGCCCCTAAGATTGGCTAAATTCGTATTCTCTTTCCACAAGACAGATACGCAGTTTATACCATTGATACCATAACTCTTTCCCTTTCTTCTGGGCCAAAAGATGCTCTCCTTGCTCTTTCCATTGCCTTATGGCCTCCAGGGAATCCCAGTAACTCACACTTATCCCAATTTCGTTTCTGGCAGTCTCAAAACCGAGAAAACCCGGTTGCCTGGCTGCCAACCTCTCCATTTTAGCCGCCATCTCCTCATATCCTTGATCTTCTTTGGTCCTTAGGGTGGTAAAGATCACTGCATAGTATGGGGGTTGTTTCCTCATTGAATGTATTCTTTTTCCAGAAAGTAGCCTACGATGGCTTCTTTCATCAATACCGATTGCTCCCCTGCTTTTAATGGGGGCAGCACCTCTTTTATTTTATAATGGGGCCATCCCTGCTCATCGAAATATTCGAACTCGTAATACCCATAGGGCTCCAGCAATCTGCATATGGCGATATGCATAAGATTAATTTTTTCGTCCTTTTTGTACTTCTTATGATACTGCCCTAGTTCTTGTACTCCGACTAAATAGATAATGGCATCGAGCTCTAGCGGGTCGCCATCCGAGAATTGAGATGATAATTTTTGAACCAGCAGTTCCCATTGTTCCTTAAGTATCGTATCTCTGGCCATATATTCTATTCTTTCCCCTGGTATTATGATGATTTTTATGACTTCAAAGGTACAAATCAAAGTTCTATATTTGTACAAATCACCCACTTGTGAACTTTATTGATATTGTTCTTGGTTTGATGCTGCTATATGGCCTTTTTAAAGGGGTGCAAAATGGTCTTCTGGTAGAAATTGCTTCCATTATTGCCCTAATCGCCGGCTTGTACGGAGCCATACATTTCTCATATATTGTAGGAGATTACCTGGCATCTCATTGGGACTGGAACGAGAGAACCATGAGCCTGATCTCTTTTATCATCACTTTTTTTATCATCGTGATCCTGGTGATAATGGCCGGAAAATTGCTGACAAAAGTGGCCGAACTTGCGATGCTGGGATTGCTGAATAAAATTGCAGGCGGACTTTTTGGTACTTTGAAAGTAGCGATAATACTGGGGGCACTTTTGATCTTTTTAGAAAGTGTCAACAAGAATCTCAGGTTGATCAATGAAGAGAGCATCGCCGAATCAGTGCTTTATGAACCTATCCGAAATATCGGTGCACTCGTTTTTAGTACCGTCATAAAATCGGATGAAGACGAGAAGACAGAATGATCTCATAAAGCCTTTTAGAATTCCTGCTTTTGGCGGAAGACTCCACTAACCAATTCTTGCACGAGATGTATTTCATCGAATAAATTGGTCATTTAAGGCATTCCTTAAATCATTTTTAGTATCATTACATTCTTCAGAATTGTATTTTGAAGTAAACGAGAACCCCCACTTCTTCCCTACCTACTTGCGAGTAACACTATATGAGAAGAAGTCTGCATTTTGCTTTCCTTGCATTGGGTATTCTATGTATCGTTTCTTGTAGCAAAGAATCTGTTACAACCGAGGATATTCCGGTGGCCATAAATGCCGTAGCAGTAGAGCAAGAGCTATTGGAGTTAGTGAATACTTACAGAAATGCTATTGGTGCCTCTTCGTTACAATTTAGTGCCCTGGCCTATGAATATGCTAACCTTCATACAGATTATATGATCTCCAAGGGAACCATAAGTCATGATAATTTTAGCGCCCGTGCTTCTAAAATTGCATCCGAAACTAATGCAAAGGAAGTTGCCGAAAATGTGGCCATGGACTATCTGACAGCTGCCGACGCTTTTCAAGGATGGTTGGATAGCCCAAATCACAAGAGCACTATGGAAGCCGACTTTACCCATACTGCGGTAAGTGTAAAAATAAATGCGGCAGGAGACTATTTCTATACCCAGCTCTTCTTTAAATAGGTCGGAGAATACCATTTACTTTTCTTATTTTTGAGTACAAGGCGTGCAGCCCCTTGGCGTCTGATTTAAAAACTACGTGTATGGCCATACTACCCCCATTTAATCTCACCCAATGGATAGAGGAAAACCGCGATCTGCTTAAACCTCCTGTTGGAAATAAAAATCTTTATAAAGATGCTGATGACTATATTGTAATGATCGTGGCTGGGCCCAACGCCCGGAAGGATTACCACTATAATGAGACGGAGGAACTTTTTTATCAATTAGAAGGGACCATTGAAGTATTAGTGCAGGATGAGGGAAAGAAAAAAACAATGAAGTTGGGGCCCGGGGATATGTACCTGCACCCGCCGAAGGTACCCCATTCTCCAGTGAGACATGAGGGTTCTATTGGGCTTGTTATAGAACGCAAGCGAGCCGATCTAAATACAAAGGACGGGTTGCTGTGGTTTTGCGATTCCTGTAATCACAAATTATACGAAGTGTATTTTACCCTGGAAGATATTGAAAAGGACTTTTTAAAGCATTTTGAACACTTCTATGGTTCCGAAGCCTTGCGCACATGTGATAATTGCGGAACTACCATGAAGGCAGATCCAAGGTTTGTCGCACAAAAAAGCTAGTTAAAATCCAATCACCTATGGTAATCGCACAAAATATTCTAATTGCATTTACGGCCTTGCTTCATCTGTATTTCCTTTGGCTCGAAATGTTTGCATGGACCACCCGGGCGCCCAAGGTATTCAGGGGCTTCCCAAGAGAGCTGTTTAAACCCACAAAGGGACTGGCAGCCAACCAGGGTCTGTATAACGGTTTTCTGGCTGCAGGATTGATCTGGACCTTCTTTATTGAAGACCCACACTGGCGATTCTATATTGCTATCTTCTTCCTTAGCTGTGTTGTTATCGCAGGCGTTTACGGCGCCATTACGGTCTCAAAGAAGATCTTTTACGTACAGGCGTTACCCGCATTAATTGCCCTTATTCTGTTACATCTCTGATGAGCCTTCTTAAGACGGAATTACAAGAATCCTCATGGCAGGATTGTAAATATTCGTAGCTTTGCAAGACAAGGTTTTAATTTAAATAAAACATAATTATAATGACAACGGCAATAGTTGATTCAGGGATTCAAAAGGCCCTAAAAGCACTAAAAATTAAAGACCTGAACGAAGGCACCTCCACAGGTTCCAATTTCTTTTCTACAGGAGAAACCCTGGATTCATTTTCCCCGGTAGACGGTGAAAGAATCGCCAGTGTTAAGACGACTTCCAAAGAAGACTATGAGAAAGTGATGACAGCTGCCACCACAGCTTTTAAAACTTGGCGACTAAAACCGGCCCCTCAGCGAGGTGAAGTGGTGAGACAATTTGGCCTGCGTTTGCGAGAACTAAAGGAACCCCTGGGAAAACTTGTCTCCTATGAAATGGGGAAATCATATCAGGAAGGTTTAGGAGAGGTACAGGAAATGATCGATATCTGTGATTTTGCCGTTGGATTATCAAGACAACTTCACGGACTTACCATGCATTCTGAACGACCCGGGCATAGGATGTACGAGCAGTACCATCCGCTGGGTGTCATAGGAATCATTTCTGCCTTTAACTTTCCGGTGGCCGTATGGGCATGGAACACGGCACTTGCCTGGGTGTGCGGAGACGTTTGTGTATGGAAACCTTCAGAAAAAACCCCACTTTGTGGAATTGCCTGTCAACATATTATAGCCGATATTCTTAAGGAAAATAATCTGCCAGAAGGTATTTCATGTCTGATAAATGGGGATTACAAGGTAGGCGAATATATGACCCATGACCAGCGAATTCCATTGATCTCTGCTACAGGCTCCATACGTATGGGCAAAATTGTTGCCCAGGCGGTAGGCGGCAGATTGGGAAAATCCTTGTTAGAATTAGGCGGAAATAACGCTATCATCGTTACCCCAAATGCAGATATAAAAATGACCGTTATTGGGGCCGTTTTTGGTGCGGTAGGTACCGCAGGTCAGCGTTGTACCTCTACAAGGCGACTTATCATCCACGAATCTATATTCCAACAAGTAAAAGAAGCCCTGGTAGATGCCTATACCCAATTGCGTATTGGAAATCCGTTGGATGAGTCTAATCATGTAGGGCCATTAATAGACAAGGATGCTGTGGCTGCCTATCAAAAAGCGCTGATAGATGTAGTAGCTCAGGGAGGTAATATCCTGGTGGAAGGCGGTGTGTTGAAAGGACAGGGATATGAAAGTGGTTGCTATGTAAAACCAGCCATTGCTGAGGCTAAAAATTCATTCCCTATTGTGCAGCATGAGACCTTTGCGCCTATACTGTATTTAATGTCCTATACCGGAGATGTAGAAAACGCCATTGCTCTTCAGAATGGAGTAGTACAAGGATTATCTTCGGCCATCATGACCAGCAATTTAAGGGAGGCAGAACGGTTTCTGGCAGCTTCCGGCAGTGATTGTGGAATCGCCAATGTAAATATTGGTACTTCAGGTGCTGAAATAGGTGGTGCTTTTGGAGGAGAGAAAGAAACAGGAGGCGGCCGTGAGTCGGGATCCGATGCCTGGAAAGTGTATATGAGAAGGCAAACAAACACCATAAATTACACCACCGAATTACCACTGGCCCAAGGGATAAAATTTGATCTGTAAAATACTCTTTGGAGTATCTAAAGTTGTTATAATTACAGGGGGTTCCAAAGCCCTCTGTAAATGGTATTTGATTTTTTAATACCTTGTAAGAAAATACACCTAACCATTACTTCCATGTCTAAGAGAACGACCAACATCATCGGACTTATCATTACACTTCTGGCGGGCACTTATTTTTTTGTGATGTACTGTGGTCAATGTGCGTGATCTACAAATCCGTTATTTTAGGATAAAGTAGGTATCCCGACCTGGGTTGGGTTCTGGTGTACTAACAAGAGCATAACTAACTAAAATACATTGCCTATGGATTTTGAATATATGAATATCTGGTGCTGGTTGATCCCACTGGGGATTGGACTATTATGTGGTTTATTTGGCTATCTGATCGGTAGAGGTTCTAATCCTACGGTCGATTTTAATTCAGAAATAAAATCCTTACAACAGCAAAATGAGAAGGCCAAGGCAGACCTGACCAAATGCCAGCAAAAACTGGCCGCCGGTTCTGCTTTGCATACGCATACAACCCAAGCTTTTGATGCTCAGGCAGCCAAAAAAGCACTTGGAAAGTCGGTGAAATTCAATGATCTATCTCTGGTAGAAGGAATAGGGCCAAAAATTCGAAGTCTCTTCCATAATTTTGAAATCAACACCTGGCAGGCTCTTTCAGAGACGTCTGTAGCAAAATGTCAGGAAGTCTTAGATTCTGGAGGGGATCGTTATAAGGTCCACGATCCTGCTTCCTGGCCTATGCAGGCAAAGATGGCTGCAGAAGGAAAATGGAAAGACCTGGCCAAATGGCAGCACGAACACAAACATGGAAAACTATAGAAAATTCCCGCCTTTATAGGCGGGTTTTTTAGATCACCCCATTGGCTTGTACCCAACTAAACCGGTACTGATCTTCTGGGAATTTCATGCGCTCTGAGATTCGAATTAGTCGTTCAGGGAGTTTCATCAGATAATCCCTGGCCTTTTCTGCTTCCTCATTTAAGCTCCTGAGTGTCCCAAGTTCCCAGTATGAATTTAATTTCTGTAAGATCTCAATATAATCCTGGGAAGTATAGACCCCGAGGCGTTGAGCACAATTAGAAAAATTCTCAAAGGCCGCCCCTATAGTGCCCCCAGATTCTCGTAAAAAATGAGCAGGCATTACAATTTTGTGCTTCATCATATCCGCAAAGGCAAGGATCATACCGTTGGGATCATGGCTTAGGATCGTCTTTACAAACTCTCTGTATGCAAGGTGATGCCTCATTTCATCCCCCGCAATAATAGAACACATTTTCCCCAAGAGGATGTTACCTTTTTTCTTGGCCATTTGTCCTTCCCTTTTGTGTGAAATATTAGTGGCCAGTTCCTGAAAAGTCGTGTACACAAAGTTCTTGTAGGGATCCCGGTCCGTACCAATATCAAAACCGTCAGTGATTAAGTGTTGAGTGGAGATCTCAACTTGCCGCATATTCACTCTTCCAGAGAGATACAGATATTTATTCAGCACATCGCCATGCCGGTTCTCTTCTGCGGTCCATGCTCGTACCCATCTAGACCATCCATTATTCTCCTTGGCGTGCTGATTGATCCCCTCTACATCCATAAGCCAGGATTCATAGGTGGGTAAGGCTTCTTCTGTAATAGTATCTGCCACCAGGGTAACCCAGAAATCATAGCTTAATTCCTTGGCTTCTTCCCTGATTTGTTCAAGGTGATCGAAGAAACCTTCCGATTGAGAATCGGGCAAGAAATCCGAAGGTTGCCAAATCTGCTCTGCTGGGATAAGGAAATCATCCATAAACCCGGCTACCTTGGGCTCAATGGCATCCATTACTTCTAGTCGAATATTCTTCATTTGATCTGAGTTACACAACAAAGTACGGTATTATTTCAGGGAAACTCTATTAAAATATTACCAAAATTTAGTTCCTGCCCGGCTCTCCGGGATAAAAAGAACAAACCGCATCGCTTTGCCAAAATTCCTTAGAATCTACATCAAGGATAGTTAAGGGACCCTTGTAGGCTGCTGCCGTATCTATATTCCAGACATTGGCGGCACAATGAGGAGTGGTCTTTCCTATTTTACTTAAAGGGGTATGACCAATATAGATCTCTTTATAATGCGTAAGTCGCTTTGGGTAGTACACACTCTCTATTGGCAATTTCGGATCTAATGCTAACGCCATTTCCCATAGCGTTCGGTCCCAATAGAATGTCTTAGAGAAATATTCGAAATCTACTCCCTTCAGATTTGTAAAACCCGCATGTAAGAAGAGTCGTTTTTCCTTGTCCAAATAATAATTTCGTAGTCCTTCGTAAAACGGCAGATGAGATTTTATTACATCTTTCCCAGCCTTCTCGTATGAATCTATGGTAGCCTGACCCCCGTTCATTAACCAAAGTGGATTGTCTTCTCCGGTTTCCAACCAATGATAACAAAGATCGTCGTGATTGCCTCTTAAAAAAATGCATTGATGTTGCTTTTGTAATTCTAATAGAAAATTTACTGTCTCTACCGCTTCGCTCCACCCATCAACATAATCTCCCAAAAAAATAAGCAGATCCGTTTGCTGAATGGCCGCTTTTTTTAATACTTGTTGCAAGGCTTTTACGCCAGAATGAATGTCTCCGATCACCAATGTTCTCATGGCACAAAAATCGCAATTTATCAAAGCAACTCACTACCTTACCCTAAAAATTTTATAACCATTAAGCCCTGATTTTTATTAATTGTTAAACACATGGTTTATATTGCAGGTTAATCTTACAGTCTTGTTTATCTGTAAATCCACTAAGGCCATCTTATGCCATCAAAACGAATTTTTTGCATAGGTGAGGTTTTGATAGATTTTGTCGCCGAAAATCAAGGGGCCGATCTCTCAAAAGCCACAAACTTCACAAAAAAAGCTGGGGGAGCCCCTGCCAATGTTGCCTGTGCCATTGCGAAATTAGGTGGGAAAAGTGCCTTTATCGGTTGTGTGGGAAATGACCCTTTCGGGACTTTTCTGCTAAATACCCTAGAATCCTTTGATGTAGATCTTTCGTACGTTCAACGATCTCAAGCATTTACGACACTGGCATTTGTATCTCTGGCAGCCAATGGAGAACGCGATTTTGTTTTTTCGCGGGGTGCTGATAGGGAGCTAAGCTATGATTCTTCCATCAAGGTTGATATAAAAGATCATATGGTTCATTTAGGGGCGGCAACAGCCCTTTTGGGAGGACCCCTGGAAAAAGCCTATGGCCATTATCTCTTCGATGCTATTACTGAAAATTCCTTTATTAGTTTCGATCCTAATTTTCGTACAGATCTTTGGAAGGATAATGAAGCGGTTTTTATCAAAAAAAGTATGCCCTATATAGAGAAATCTCATTTGTGCAAATTCAGTTTAGAAGAGGCTCAGATGATATCAAAAAAGAGTTCACTTCCGGAGGCCTGCGAAGTACTTCATAACGTTGGAGCTAAGATCATCACCATAACGCTGGGTTCAGAAGGGACCTATGTAAGCACTAAAAATACACAAAAGACCATTCCAAGTATTCCGGTAACTCCGGTAGATACTACAGGAGCAGGAGACGCTTTTATAGGATGCCTTTTACAACAGATCAGTAAGCTTTCAACCCATGAGCAACTTTTGAAAAATGATACCTTACTGATGGATATGGTGGTATACGCCAATAAAGCCGGAGCAATAACCACTACTGGGTATGGCGCAATAGAATCGCTGCCAGACCATCATCAATTGTACACCTCCACATGAATCAAACCGCGCTTCATAGGATGCTGGCCTTAAAGGATCTGAAGGATCTGAAAAAGGTTAGCCCTCAAAATCTTTTTGATCTCCGTGTCACCACCAATCTTCCGCTTATCAAGGAATTGTTCTATTCCCTTTACAAGGATCCAAAACACGACCCTTACTTTAAGGAATTACTGGAACTACTTCCCAGCTTGTTTCAAACAAGATCGGACGAATTAAAACTACATGACCTGCACCTTCTCAAAAAAGGGAACTGGTATCAGTCAGAGAAAATGGCAGGAATGCAGTTGTATGTAGACCTGTTTAACAATGATCTGAAAGGCATAGAGGAAAAGATCCCCTATTTCAAAACACTGGGGATTAATTTTCTTCATCTAATGCCTATCACAACCCGTCCCAAAGGAGAAAATGACGGGGGATATGCCGTTAATAGCTATACTGCCGTTGACAGGCGATTTGGTTCTAAAAAGGATCTGTTGTCACTTACCTCAAAATTAAGGGCGGAGGGAATTTATCTTATGCTCGATTTTGTGGTAAATCATACTTCGGATGAGTATCCCTGGGCCAAAAAAGCCTTACAGGGCAGTGCCAAATACCAGGGCTATTACTACATGTATCCAGACAGGACAATTCCAGATACCTTTGAAGCCTCGTTACCAGAAGTATTTCCGGCCACTTCTCCGGGAAATTTCACCTATCGCAAAGAAATTGATCATTGGGTAATGACCGTGTTTAACTCTTACCAATGGGATCTCAACTATACGAATCCAAAAGTGTTCCTGGAAATGCTCTCAAATCTGGTGGCCATGATAAACAGTGGTGTGGATGTTGTGCGTTTCGATGCCCTCGCCTTCCTATGGAAAAAAATAGGAACCAATTCGCAAAATCTACCGGAGGCCCATATGCTCATTTCATTATTCCGGATGTGTCTTCAAACCATTGCGCCGGGAGTTATATTTCTGGCAGAAGCCATCGTGGCTCCCAAAGAGATCATCAAATATTTTGGAGAAGGAAATAGAGAAGGGAATGAGTGTGAGGTTGCCTATAATGCCTCACTTATGGCACTTTTATGGAACTCTATCGCTACCAAAAAAACCTTGCTCCTTAACAAGACCCTGCAGAACAGCCCGCCGAAACCACAGGAATCTACCTGGATAAATTATGTGCGTTGCCATGACGATATTGGTCTGGGATTAGATGACCATTATATTTCAGAACTGGGCTGGGATCCCTGGCTCCACCGTAAATTTTTATTGGATTACTATTGCCAGGGCTTAGATTGGAGTCCGGCTGTAGGCTATCAGTTCATGTATAATCCTTCTACCGGAGATGGCAGAATCACTGGGAGCTGTGCCTCCCTTTTGGGCCTTGAAAAAGCAATCAGAATTCAGCATACAGCTGCCATTGAACAAGCTATTCAAAAGATCCTAATGCTCCATGGTATCATTCTTTCTTATGGGGGGATCCCATTAATTTATGCCGGCGATGAGATAGGTACCCTAAATGATTATTCCTATCTAGATGATGATCACAAGAAGTACGACAGCAGATGGGTGAACAGACCTTCACACAGTTGGCAAACAGTAGCCAATCTAAAAGAGAAGGAAACCCCCTCCTCCATTATTTTTAATGGTCTAAAACACATGATCTCACTTAGAAAGAAAAATAAGGTATTTGCAGATGCTAACAATACGATCTTGCACGATCCCCGTAATCCACACTTGTTTATGTTTGAGCGCAACGGGAAAAACAAAGAAGGGGTGTTGGTCCTGGCAAATTTTGATGAACACCCTCAGATACTTGGGGTTGATGTGCTCCATTCCTTAGGATATATAAAAGATGGAGCCTTGTCCGATATTCATACGAGCCAGAAAAGGAAGTTAAACAGCGGTTTAATGGAAGTGCAGCCTTATGAACTTTTGTGGCTGGTAAAACCCTAGTTGTATCTAACTTTACGCATGATCCTAAGGGATTCCTTCAGGTTGTTGTAAACGGTTTCTTCCTTTGTTTTAACCAAACCTCTCAAGGTTTCTATTTGTTCCTTTGCTTCTTCAAATCCATTTAGATAGCAAATAAGATATGTGGCAGGGGCTGCCTTCAGATCCATTACCTCCGTTTTGGTAAGCGTCCTGTTCTTCTGAATTTTTTGGATCAGCGCATTATTGGCATTGTAAATATGATGCAAGGTTTTTCTATCGTACTGCGGCGGCTCAAAGATCAGTTCCCCGGTGATCTGGTAGGTCCCATTGTCCTGAAAGGCGATCCTTACTTTTTCTAACGGAAAATATCGTTGTTCTTTCCCCAACCCCAGTTGTACAAATTCCGTGATGGTAAATGAATTTTCTGTAAAATCGATAGTGATCTCATCCAGCGTTGAGTAAAACAACTTTACTTGTTCATTGATCAATTCAATGTCTACCCTAAAATAATAGGTTCTGTCTTTCACCTTTTTCCTGTGGCCGGCCCAACAGATCACAAATTGCTCCTTAAAAACTTTGTAGTTGCTGCTCAGGTCCTTATGGCGATGATTGATAAAATCGATCACCCCATCCAGGGTGAGTTCAATGTTGTTACGGGCGTGCTGTTCTATGGTAGCCACGGTGGCCGAATTCAAATCCTTTAGTTGAATATCGAAGGCTTTAGGCATGCTGATACTTCCTTCCCTGAAAAAAACGGCTCCTCCGTAATATTTCCAGATATTCTTTCGCAGGGAACAGACTTTTCCATTAGACCTGATAGTGACCAATCCTACAACCCTTCCTTCCTGCAGATGAGGAAAGGGGATATTCTCATAAGAAATCAAAGGCGGATTGTCTAAATAGGCGTTGACCAGATTCTGTATCTTACTGTCATCGAAGAAATCTACCCCAACTATCTTATTGTCTTCGTCTTCCACCCCAATGACGATAAAGGAATTGCTCTTGGGATTGCTGTTTGCCAGGGCACAGACGTGCTTTAGAAATTTCGCCTTCCCTTCTTTTTGTCCAATATCGATAGAGCGTTTCTTGTCATAAAAACTATTCTCATCATTATGAGCCAAAAGGTTTTTTACCAAGAGGCGTTTGTTGATCATAGCTGTTTCTTCACAATGGTACTGCTGGCTTGAGCCGTAGGCATTACCACCAGGTCGGCAATGTTTACATGGTAAGGTCTTGTAACTACAAAATAGATGATGTCTGCGATGTCTTCCGCTTGCAAGGCTTTGAATCCCTGATACACTTTTTCGGCACGTTGTTCATCGCCTTTAAAACGAACTTCACTAAATTCCGTTTCTACCAATCCGGGATTTACCGCACCTACACGTATCCCGTATTCATTGAGATCTATACGCATCCCCTGGTTGATGGCATCTACGGCGTGCTTACTGGCACAGTAGACATTTCCATTGGGATACACCTCTTTCCCGGCCGTGGAACCTATATTGATAATATGTCCTGATCTTTTGGCCACCATTCCGGGCAGGATGGCTCGGGATACGTATAGCAGCCCTTTTACGTTAATGTCTATCATGGCGTCCCAATCTGCGAGATCTCCCGTTTGAATAGGGTCTAATCCATGGGCATTCCCGGCATTGTTCACTAGGATATCAATAGCGGCAAATTCTTTGGGGAGCGAGTTGACGGCTGCTGCTACAGCCTCTCTATCCCTGACATCAAAATTAAGGCTATGTACCTTGGTATGAGCACTAAGTTCTTTTACAAGGCTGTCGAGATTTGCCTGCCGCCTGCCACAGAGAACCAGGGAAATACGATGGGTAGCAAATAATTTAGCAGTGGCCATCCCTATTCCACTGGTTGCCCCGGTTATAAATGCCGTTTTATTCATAGCTGTATAAATTTTTAAACTGTTAGGGAACCTTGTGTCCCTGTGATGCTGTTAAAAGGGTGAACCAGTCTTCCAATTCCATATTGATCTTGGTCGCTTTCATCCCATCTGTTAGTCGCGCTTTATTGGTGGTCCCTACCACAGGATGAATATGGGCCGGGTGTTTCATTAACCAGGCCAGGATCAGTTGGTCCTCGCTAGCCTGGTACTTTTCCATGAATGGGATCATCACTTCCCGGATCCTTCTGGTTCTGTCAGAATCTTCTTTGAAATAGGTCCCTAATGGAGACCATGCCATGGCCATTCTTTTCCGGGCTATACAATCATCTAAGGTGCCATCATACATCACCCCCTCAGCGGTAAGAGAGCACTCTACCTGGTTGGCCCCAACCGGTATGGCAGTTTCCAGCATTGCTATCTGGGAAGGGGTAAAGTTTGATACGCCAAAGGAACGGATCTTTCCACTGCTCATCAACACTTCTATCGCCTTCGCTATAGGTTCGGGGTCCATCAGCGGGCTTGGTCTGTGCAACAAGAACAGGTCCAAATACTCCGTGTGTAGTTTTTCTAAGGATCGTTCCGCAGACCAAATGATATAGTCTGTGGTATAATTGTAATGCTTTGTAACGTTATCTCTGGTTTCACAAACATACTGTATGCCACATTTACTGATAAGTTCTATCTGTTCTCTGCCGATACCACTCTCTGAAAAGGCCTTCCCAAACTCCTCTTCATTGCCGTAGGCTCCATAAATATCGGCATGATCAAAACTGGTGATTCCTTGTTCCAAACAGTGATTCATCAGGGAGATCATCTCACTTTTGGAAAGTTGTTTTCCCCAGCTTCCCCAGGTCATTGTTCCGGCAATAATTCCGGAATACTTTGAAGGTCTTTTCATAAGGGGGGTAAATTACTAAAAATCCCTTAAATAGTTCATAAAACTTAGGCCTCCCGAATTTTTTTAACCAATCATTAACAGGCATTGAATGAATAAATTTTCAATTTGCATTCCCTTTGATCTAATAGATTGATAGACAATATTTAAAAGACAATTATGGAAGAAAATACTACGGTAGACATCAGTGCGGTTAATGAGAAAATTGCTCAGGAAAGTGCCTTTATTGATCTACTGATGATGGAGATGAATAAAGTGATCGTAGGTCAGAAACATATGACGGAACGATTACTGATAGGCTTGCTTGGTCAGGGCCATATCCTTCTGGAAGGAGTTCCCGGACTGGCAAAAACATTGGCGATCAACACCCTCGCAAAGGCGGTTAAAGGGAGTTTTAGCAGAATACAGTTCACTCCGGACCTGCTCCCTGCAGATGTGGTAGGAACCCTTATCTACAATATGAAGTTGAATGACTTTTCCATTAAAAAAGGTCCCATCTTTGCCAATTTTGTGTTGGCCGATGAGATCAACCGGGCCCCTGCAAAGGTGCAATCGGCGCTGTTGGAGGCTATGCAGGAAAGACAGGTTACTATAGGTGATGAGACCTTTCCCTTAGATGCACCCTTTTTGGTGATGGCTACCCAGAACCCTATTGAGCAGGAAGGAACCTATCCCCTGCCTGAGGCTCAGATAGACAGATTTATGCTGAAAACGGTCATAGACTACCCCAAGATGAATGAGGAACAATTGATCATCCGGCAGAATTTAAATGGGGCTTATGAGACCGTAAAGCCGGTAATTTCCGTAAAACAGATCCTTAGCGCTCAAAAAGCAGTAAGGGAAGTGTATATGGATGAAAAGATCGAAAAGTATATCCTGGATCTTGTCTTCGCTACCCGCTATCCAGAGAAATACAACCTGGAAGACCTGAAGCCGCTGATAAGTTTTGGCGCTTCCCCACGAGGAAGCATCAATTTAGCGATCGCAGCCAAGTGTTATGCCTTTATTAAAAGGCGTGGCTATGTAGTGCCCGAAGATGTTAGGGCCGTGATCCATGACGTGCTTAGGCACCGTGTGGGGATTACTTATGAGGCTGAAGCTGAAAGCGTTACCTCTGAAGAGATCATTAACCGCATTGTAAACGAAATTGAAGTGCCCTAAAAGTTCAATGTTCTAATATCGTTCAACAGTTCCCAATTGAACCAACCTGCTATAACTTGAACCCATGGATACAAAAGAACTACTCAAGAAGGTTCGCAAAATAGAGATTAAAACACGTCGGCTATCCGACCACATCTTTGGAGGAGAATATCATTCTACCTTCAAAGGGCGGGGTATGACCTTCAGTGAAGTAAGAAAGTACCAATTCGGGGATGATGTACGATCTATAGACTGGAATGTAACGGCCCGGTACAACGAGCCTTTCGTGAAGGTGTTTGAAGAAGAAAGGGAGCTCACCTTGATGCTTATGGTAGACATAAGCGGTTCAGAATTATTTGGAACTATCAACCAATTCAAAAAGGAAGTGATCACAGAGATCTCCGCTACTCTGGCTTTCTCGGCGTTGCAGAACAATGATAAAGTGGGAATGATCTTGTTTTCGGATGAAATTGAGTTGTTCATCCCACCTAAAAAAGGGAAGAGCCACGTGTTAAGGATCATACGGGAATTACTCGAATTTAAACCCCACAGTAAAAAAACCAATCTGACGGAAGCGCTGAAATACCTCTCGAATGTGATGAAGAAAAAGGCCATCGTCTTTGTGCTGTCAGATTTTATGATGGATGAGTATGAACGCACCATGAAGATCCTTGGCAATAAGCACGATGTGACCGGGATCAGGGTTTATGATCCCAGTGAAGAGCATATCATAAATCTTGGGATGGTGCAGTTAGAGGACGCAGAAACCGGGACAGTGCACGTGGTAAATACCCAGTCTAAAAGTGTGCGTACTGCTTATGAAACATACTACAGGGAAAGGGTAGACTACTTTAGGAATACCTTCACTAAATCTGGTGCAGGGATCTTGCAATGCAGGGTTGATGAAAGTTATGTGAAAAAATTGCTGGGATATTTTAAACAAAGAGGCTAATAGCTATATGAAAAGAGTGATGACATATGTGCCGAAGATGGAAGTAAGGCTACTTCAACAGGTATTTGTTGTGCTATTTCTTTGCTGTACTTCCATGCTGAAAGCACAGTCGCTCCCCAGGGTAAGTTCTTCGGTAGATACTACTTCTATTAAGATTGGGGAGCAAATTAACTTCCAGGTTACGGTAGAAGCAGATACCATGGCACAGGTGATATTTCCTGAGGGACAAACCTTCTCGCCTCTGGAAACGGTTGAGGCCTTTAAAACGGATACCACCAGGCAGCTAGACCGAATGACCTTGCAGAAGATCTATGCCCTGACACAATTCGATTCCGGTTCTTATATGCTGCCCATACAACGTATTGAAATTAATGGCAAAGGATATTTTACAGACTCATTGCTCGTGCAGGTAAGTACCGTGGAAGTAGACACGATTACCAAAGAGATCTATGATATTAAGCCTTTGATCCCGATTGAAAAAAATAGCGCGGACATTCCATTCTTTGTGTGGATTCTGCTGGCTGGATTAATTCTTGCGGGGCTGGCCTATTGGTTCTTTTTTAAGAAGAAAACATTGAGCGAAGATGAAAAGGAAGCGCTGCTGCCTCCCTATGAAAGAGCGTTGCTGGAACTAAAACGTCTTGAAAACTCCCGATATCTGATTCAGGATGAATATAAAAAGTACTATTCAGAATTGACCGATATTGTTCGCTCCTACCTGGAAGAAGATGTTCATATATCTGCAATGGAAAGCACTACCGGTCAGTTAATTTCGAAACTGGAAATGATGAAGGATGCCGGTGCCTTAAAAATAGATGATGAAACCATAGACCAGTTTAAAAAGATATTGGAAACTGCGGATCTTGTAAAGTTTGCCAGATCTAAACCTGCTTCCTCAAAGGCTGAGCAGGATAGAAAGTCCATTGAACAGATCGTGATCAAGACCAAAGAGGCCATCCCTGAACCTACGGAAGAAGAACTGATGCAGGAGGCCGCTTATCAGGAGGCTATACTTCTTAGAAAAAAGAAAAAGAAATGGATCTATGCCGGCGTTTCGCTCGCAGCCGTCATTTTGCTTGTCTTTGGCACCTCTGTCTTCTATTATGGTTTTGAAAATGTCCGGGACAGCGTTTTTAGTAATTCCTCAAAACAATTACTCGAAGGAGAATGGGTTTCCAGTTCGTATGGTTATCCTCCTATAAATTTATCGGCCCCAGAAGTGTTGATACGTCAGGAAGTAGAGATCCCTCCGGAGGAAAAAGACAAGATCAAAAGCACCCAGATATTCTCGTATTACAATCCGGAAAATATGCTGGGTGTAGGCACTACTTCCGTTACCCTCACAGAACCTGCGGAGCCAGATTATCAAAAAAGTATTGATCAGGTATTAAAGGGGTTTGCCGATAAAGGAGCCAAAAATATCATTACGAAACAAGAAGAGTTCAGCTCTGCCTCCGGGGTACCGGGCATAAAAGTATATGGAAGTGGTACTTTTCCCGGAAATGCATCAGGTGATAAGGTAAAAGGGAAATATGCCATTATTTTATTCGGAGGAAAAGGATTTCAACAACAAATTGTTCTTTCCTGGGAAGAAGGGGATCCATATGCAGAAGAGATCATCGATAGAATAATAAACTCTATAGACGTTAAAACGCAGGTATAAATGTTCGAAAATATCCAATTTGCTAATCCACAATTCTTTTGGTTGTTCCTGGGACTTCCTTTGGCAATGCTTTGGTATTTTTTTAAGCGAAAGGAACAAACAGCTACCTTAAAGATCTCGAGTATACAGGGTTTTCCCAAAAACGACCTGCTTCCAAAATTGAAGCCTCTTTTATTTGTCTTGCGACTATTGGCACTTGGAGCAATAATCACAGCCATGGCACGGCCACAAATACGTGAAGTGTCTACAAGGACAAAGACCACGAAGGGGATAGATATTGTGATGGCCATCGACGTTTCCTCCAGTATGCTGGCACGGGATCTGCGCCCAAATAGACTGGCAGCCTTAAAGGAAGTAGCCTCCAATTTTATCAGAGAACGCCCCAGTGACCGTATAGGTTTAGTGGCTTATGCAGGAGAAAGCTATACTAAAACACCCATCACCAGCGATAAAGGCATCGTGTTAAATGCCCTTCGGGAGATCACCTACGGACAACTGGCGGATGGGACGGCCATAGGAATGGGTCTGGCCACCGCAGTGAACCGATTGAAAGATAGCAAGGCAAGCAGTAAGGTTATTATACTTTTAACAGATGGAGTAAATAATTCCGGATTTATTGAGCCACAGACAGCGGCCAATCTGGCTGTAGAATTTGGGATAAAGACCTATACTATTGGCCTGGGAACCAATGGCAACGCTCTAACACCTATATCCTATAACGCAGACGGATCTTTTCGTTACGGGATGCGCCAGGTTCAAATAGATGAACCTTTACTCCAGGAAATAGCGAAGGTCACCGGGGGCAAATATTTCAGGGCCACCAACAATGAAAAGTTGGAAGCCATTTATGACGAGATCAATAAGCTGGAAAAAACAGAGGTAGAAGAATTTAAATATTACAATAACGAAGAGAAATTCAGGCCTTGGGTGCTTCTTGCAGGAGTCCTGTTGCTTTCCGAATGGCTTTTCAGAAATACATTTTTTCGCAGTTTTATATAAGCAATGATACAGATAGACGAAGCCACATATTTTTATTTGTTCCTGATCTTCCCGGTCATGGTATTGCTATTTCTGGGTCTTGTCTATTGGAAGAAAAAGACACAGCGGCGCTTTGCCGAGCCTGGCCTTTTAAAACGTCTAACCCCCAGTAAGTCGAGGTATAAAGGTGTATTAAAATTATTATTATTTCTACTGGGGCTCTCAGGCCTCATCCTTGGACTGGCCAATCCAAAGATTGGGACCAAACTAGAGACTGTGAAGCGCGAAGGAGTAGATATTGTCTTTGCGATCGATGTCTCTAAAAGCATGCTGGCAGAAGACATTGCCCCCAACAGATTGGAAAAGTCCAAACGTCTGGTATCAGAGATCATCAATCAGCTGGCAAGTGATAGGATAGGGATCATAGCCTATGCGGGCCAGGCCGCGCCTCAATTGCCTATCACAACAGACTACGGGGTTGCAAAAATGTTCCTGCAGTATTTAAACACAGATCTTTTGTCCTCCTTAGGAACGGCCATAGACGAAGCTATTAAATTGGCCACCACCTATTATGATGATGAGGACCAGACCAATAAGGTATTGTTTATAATATCCGACGGGGAGGATCATTCAGAAGGGCGTGCCCTTGATGCAGTAGACCTTGCAGTAGAACAAGGGATACGGATTTTCACCATAGGTGTTGGAAAAGAAAAAGGTGCTCCTATTCCCATCAAGAGGAACGGGATCACAGAAGAACTAAAAAAGGACAGTCAGGGAGAGGTGGTCATCACCAAGCTCAACCCGGAAATTTTAAAGGAAATTGCCGAAAAAGGCAACGGAGAGTACATTGACGGATCTAATACGGATGAGGCAGTAGAAAAGATTAAAGAAGCCTTGAATCAGATGGATAAAATGGAATTTGAAGCCAAACAGTTTGCGGATTACAAGGACCAGTTTCAATGGTTTTTGGGCGCAGCTTTATTCTTCCTATTTTTAGATATCTTTTTATTAGATCGCAAAACAAAGTGGTTAAAGAGATTAAACCTATTTAATGAGAAAGATCATGAATAAAGGACTTACCGTATTACTGCTCCTTATGGCTGCCTTTACACATGCGCAGGAAGAGGTAATAAAGGAAAAGGAAAAGGCCCTAAAAGCCTCTGTAGATCTTACCTGGGAGGCCAATAAGGAACTTTCAGAAAATGAATTCATAAAAGCGGAAGCAGACTATAGAAAGGCCATTTCTAAGAGCGATGAGAATGTGGTAGCCCCCTATAATTTAGGAACGGCCTATTACAAGAAAGAGAGTATGGAAGAGGCGTTTGGACGCTTTAAGC
>NZ_JBATLB010000185.1:0-4113 GCF_049669965.1 Muriicola sp.
TCACAAAGTATTTCCAAGGGTATAAGTTTTTGTTCTTGCATACCTATCTTAATTTAGCGAGTTCCTGGAATAATTCTTTCTCCTTACTACTTAGGTTTGTCGGGATCTTGATAGTATAAGTGATATAAATATCGCCCGCTTGTCGTTCTTTCTTATAAACCGGAAAGCCTTTTCCTTTTAGCTTAACCTGGGTACCGTTTGGAGTTTCCGGTTTCACCTTTAGTTTGGCTTTGCCATCGAAGGTGTCTACCGTAATCTCTCCTCCAAGTAGTGCCGTGTACAGATCCAGGTCTACCGTGGTGTAAAGATTGTCTTCATCTCTTCTGAACTTGGTGTTATTCACAATGGAGAATCGTATAGTAAGATCGCCTCTTGGACCTCCGTTAATCCCTTCCCCGCCGTATTTCTTGATTTTAATGACCTGGCCGTTACGTACCCCGGCCGGGATGGTAAGGCGAATATTTTTTCCATTAATAGTAAGTGTTCTCTTATGGGTGTGGTAAACATCTTCCAGCCTAAGTTCCAATTCTGCATTGAAATCCTGTCCCCGGAATTGCATGCTGCGGCCCCTTCCACTTTGGCCACCGCCAAACATTGAACTGAAGAAGTCCGAAAAATCTTCGTCAGAACTTTGTTCATAACGGCTTTGTTGTCTTGAAGTATACTGTTGTTGTTTGGCCTTTTCGAATTCTTCCGCATGCTTCCAATCCTTCCCATATTGATCGTATTTCTCCCTGTTCTCAGGATTGCTCAATACTTCGTTGGCTTCGTTGATCTCCTTGAATTTTTTTTCCGCGTCTTTATCCCCAGGGTTTACATCCGGATGATATTTACGGGCAAGTTTTCTATAGGCCTTTTTTATTTCTTCTTTGGAGGCTTTTTTGGGGATCCCTAAAATTTTATAGTAATCTATGAATGTCATTCTCTTGAATTAATTAATCGATTCGAGACACTTACGTTGAATTTCGCAAGAATTGATCGAATCTATAAAGGATATTCTGATTTACTTTTCAGGTGTATAGACCACCTTGCAATGCTCACAAACCTGCCCCTCTTCATGGGATTGCAGGGCTATCCCGGCTAAATGTTTATTGGCATAATCCCGGATCCAACCAATGTTGGGGTTAGGGGTTTTTACATCGGCATCATAGTTTTTAGATGCCTCGTAAAACTTGCCACCGTACTCCTGAGTTCCCCAACAATTAGGACAAAGGCCTAGAGGAGTCTCCTTGTTATCTGTGTGATCGTCTTTCTTTAAATAGTCGAGTAATGACTGTACCAAATCCATATTTTAGTTTTTTACTTAGTTGGGCCATGATAATTCTTTGTATCGGGCCTTTTGGAAACGAAGAATAATTGTTTGAAGGTCGGAATTTTACAGGGAACTTTCAAGGACAAATTCTAAATGTTTTACCTATTCCGAAAAATAAATTAAGTTCTCCCTGGGCGTTGGAGATGGTGTTTGTAAGCGAATTTTCTTTAGTCATTCAGTGCAATCAATTTTTGCAGGTTCGCAAAGGACTTGTACATTTGAAAAATGCAAATGGACCTGTTTACCATCATTACCGTTCTGGTATTTCTTTCTGCCCTTTTTGGGTATATCAATGTCCGATTTTTGAAGCTCCCAAATACCATTGGTTTAATGGTAATAACCATCTTTTTTACCCTGGGGGTCTTTGCGCTGAGCTATATTGATCCAACGCTGTTGAATGCCGAACGCTATATTTTATCTCAGATCGACTTCAAAACGGTTTTGCTCGATATTATGTTGAGTTTTCTTTTGTTTGCAGGAGCACTTCACACTGATTTTGAACAACTTAAAAAACATCGCTGGCCCATCATCAGCTTTGCTACACTAGGCGTACTAACTTCAACTTTTTTGGTGGGTACATTAATGTACTACGGTCTACCTGTTGTTGGATTGGAAGTTCCATTCATTCAATGCCTTCTTTTTGGAGCCCTTATTTCACCAACCGATCCTATTGCTGTGTTGGGCATATTAAAAACCGCAGGAGTGCCCAAGAGGCTGGAAACAAAGATCGTGGGAGAATCCCTATTTAATGATGGAGTAGGGGTAGTGGTCTTTCTGACCATCTATAAGATTGCTTCTCCTTCCGCCACAGGAGTTACCGCCCTGGATGTGGCACAACTCTTTGGTGTTGAGGTGTTTGGAGGAATTTTACTTGGATTTATTTTGGGATGGGTAACCTACCGACTCATGCGCCAAATAGATGATTACGATATAGAAGTGATCATAACACTGGCTACCGTCATGACAGGAACGGTTATAGCGCATTATTTTCACGTTTCGGCTCCACTGGCCATGGTTGTCGCCGGGTTGTTCATAGGGAACGATAAGATGCGAGATAGTGCCATGTCTGAGAACACAGTTATTTATGTAGATAAATTCTGGGAATTTATAGATATCCTTCTCAATACGCTCCTTTTTGTGTTGTTAGGCATGGAGATCCTGGTACTTACGTTCGACATTAATTTTATTTTGGCAGGAATCCTGACCATACCTATTGTCTTACTTTGTAGATACTTATCGCTCTTATTACCTATTTCATTTTTTAAAAATAAACTCGATTTTGTTCCCAGGACCAATCTCATTATGACCTGGGGTGGACTGAGGGGGGCAATATCAATTGCCCTTGCGTTAGGCCTTACGGAGGCTATGAATAGGGATCTCTTTCTGGTGATCACCTATGTGGTAGTCGTATTTTCAATCATCGCTCAGGGTTTAACCGTTGGTAATTTGGTTAAAAAAGTTGCTGAGCCCAAAATTACGGAATAAGTCTAAGTGCTTCTCTTTTGCTCAGTGAATTCAAGGATGTATCTGCTACAAATTGAAGAACCCATTCCGGCTTGGTCTTACTGTATTCTCTTAGCACCCATCCAATGGCCTTATTGATGAAAAATTCCTCGGATCCCAGCAAACTGCTAATTGTCTTCGCAAGAAAGACGGTATCTAGGGTTTCCTTGTATTTTAATTGAAATAACAAGCAGCTGCGCTGCAGCCATATGTTATTGGATGCCAACCATTTTTGGGTGATTCCGTCTCTTGTGTGTGGAAAGGATTTAAAGTAGGCTCCTACAAGAGTAGCCGCAATAAAATCTACCGTATCCCACCAGGACTTGTGCAAAATCATATGCTCATACAGCACAATATCATCTTCTTCTATTTGCCTCAGATACTTCTTTGCCAATTCCTGCGCTATATACTGATGTTCCCTTTCCGGAAGCTCCCATAGCGTTCTTACCAGTTCAGATAATTCATGTTTGGGAGGTAAGAGCTCCTTCTTGAATAATTCTTTTTGGATTTGTCTTCGCCCGGGGGTTTTAACCCCATAATAGTCAAATTGATTCCGCATATATGCCTTTTGGCCGGCGGCAACGGAAGTGTTGGCCATCTCCTTAAACCTATACTGCAGTGTTTTTATAAATAAACGCATGTCTTCCAAATTGTAGTAACAGCTATGCTTAGAAATATGAATTTAAAAGTACATAAACCTCTTGAACTTGAAGCTTAGGATACACTGTTCCGTAATTAGAAGTCCCATGAAGTCATTCCTTTTTTTTAACTTTACTAAAAACCAATGAATGGCCACCGATAACTATTGCAAGAATTGCGAAACTCCGCTGGAACCATCGTTTAAGTACTGTCCGGAATGCGGACAAGAATCGTCAGACAACCTTACGATTGGGGTTCTTTTTAGCAAGACCATAAGCGACTACTTTTCGGTAGATGCGCGATTTTTTAGAAGTTTTATACCCCTTATGTTTAAGCCGGGGATCCTGGCAAGAAAGTTTGTAGATGGGAAACGCCTGAAATATTTGCACCCTGCTCAATTCTACCTGTTCATTTCGGTTTTGTTCTTTTTCCTTTTCTCTTTTAATATTCGGAAAGCCGATGATGAAATGTCCAAGGCACTTCAAAAAGGATTTGATCAGGAGATCTCAGTTGACTCTGTGAAAGTTTCTGAAAAAGATTCTATGCCGATTGAGGAGGCCAGGAAAATGCTCAAAAAGAATCAAAAGATGATGGGTATGTCCGATGAGGATATGCAAACTATAGATTCTGTGATCGCTAATCCGGCCAATGATCCTAAT
>NZ_JBATLB010000186.1:0-2850 GCF_049669965.1 Muriicola sp.
ATCGTTTTTAGAAATACAACACCATAACACCCAAGCTGCGCGCCAGGAGTATGGCTGTTTATCTTGGATGGCTAATTCAATTGCCTCCTTAAAATATTCCGGATGCGCCTTCACAAATGAAATCATCTCGTTTTTGTGCGAATGCATTAAGACGTATTCTAACTTGGTCTCCTTAGACATAGTTACAAGAAATTTTTCACTCCCCCCTCTAATCCTTAGGCATTACTTTTCTTTTGGAGGAGGGGTCCCTTCACCTTCATTTTTTATAAATACCCGTGTATGCGGCAGACTTTGCGGATAGTTTTTCTGTAAAAACGTTATCATTTTCTCACGCACAAGAACCCTGAGGTCCCAGGCTGTAGAAGCGTCTTTGGCACTCATCAGAGCACGTATCTCGAGAGAAGTATCGGTGGCATTGGTAACCTGTAATGCGTTGGATTGGCCATTCCATAATTCCGTACTCTTGAGGATACTGGTTAATTTTTTTCTCAATGCATCGATGGGGACTCTGTAATCCGTGTACAGATATACAGTGCCGATGATATCTGAGGAGCTTTTGGTCCAGTTCTGTATAGGTTTCTCAATAAAATAGGTAGTAGGTACCACCAATCTTCTTTTGTCCCAGATTGCAATGACCACATAGGTGAGGGTGATCTGTTCTATCCGGCCCCATTCGCCTTCTATGACCACCACATCATCAATTTTAATGGGTTGTGCAATTGCAATTTGGACCCCAGCCAGGATGGCCCCTATCATTTTTTGGGCGGAAAATCCGATAATGATTCCCGCTACCCCGGCAGAGGCGAAAATGCTGATCCCGATCTCTTTAATACTGTCAAAACTCATTAAGGCGATCCCCAGGGCGAAGATGATCAGGATAAAGATAAAGACACGTTCCAGAATAGTAAACTGGGTAAATATCTTACGGGCTTTAAGATTATCAGTATCATGTACATCATAATTGCTAATGACCAGCTGCTTGATTAACTTAATGATCTTGATGAGCAACCAGGTAAAGGAAAAAATAAAGAGCAGGGTGCTGGTCTTTTTAAACCAATAGGCATAGTTTTCCATGCCAAGCATTTCATTCAGTGAGCCCATCCTTATTATAAAGGAGAAAAAGAGGAAAAAAAGAGGAAGTGATATTTTTTTTACACTACCCGGGGGGATGAGATATTTAGGATTTTTCCCAAAATAGCTCAAAACTTTGACCGTTACCCAATAGGCCAAAAGTATCATCAAAAGGGTTCCCAAAACTACGAACATTGATTTGTAAACCGGATTTTTAAATAAGTCTTCGATCATTTGGTTTATTGAAATTTTGATTGCTGGCTTGGTGTTAAAATACGTAACAAAGATGTGAATACCATGTAAAATTAGGATTCTCTATAAAGCCATAATAAAAGTATTGCCGTAATGTAACTATATGTTCTGCAACAAATGGTATTTTTGAATCATAAAAAAAAGAGTTTTGAAAGGAGTATTATTAGTTAATCTGGGTTCTCCGGACAGTCCCACCGCCAAAGACGTAAAACCGTATCTCGATGAATTCCTGATGGATGAACGCGTGATAGATGTGCCAAAGATCTTGCGTAATATTCTGGTAAGAGGCATCATCTTACAGACACGTCCTAAAAAATCGGCCAAGGCCTACCAAAAAATATGGTGGGACGAAGGATCTCCCCTTATTGTGATCTCTGAAAGATTTTCCAAAAAAGTGCAGAAGTTAACAGACATTCCTGTGGCCCTCGGGATGCGCTATGGGAGCATGACCATTAAGAATGCCCTTCAGGAATTAAAAAATAAAGGCGTTGATGAGGTGCTTTTGGTTCCCTTGTATCCCCATTATGCCATGTCTTCCTATGAAACGGTGGTGGTTAAAGTTTTGGAAGTACAACAACAATATTTCCCTGAAATGCAGCTCACCACCATGCCCGCTTTTTACAAGAGCCCGGAGTACATCAAAGTGCTCTCAGATAGCATAGCGCGTGGCCTAAAAGATTTTGAGTATGACCATGTACTCTTCTCCTATCACGGTATTCCGGAACGACATATCCGAAAATCGGATCCAACGCGTTTTCATTGTAAAATTGATGGTAGTTGTTGTAGTATTAATTCCGTCGCACATCATACCTGCTACAGACATCAGTGTTATGATACTACAGAATTGGTTAAGGCAGCCTTGCAGCTTCCCGAAGATAAAGTAAGCACTTCTTTTCAATCTAGACTTGCCGGAGATCCATGGTTAAAACCTTATACCGACTATGAATTTGAACGCCTGGCCAAGGAAGGAAAGAAGAAACTCGCGGTGATCACCCCGGCTTTCGTAAGTGATTGTCTGGAAACACTGGAAGAAATCGCGATGGAAGGAAAAGAACAATTTGAAGAAGCCGGAGGCGAGCACTACAAACACATCTCCTGCCTCAATGATGATGATGCCTGGGTGTCTTTAATGGCCTCCTGGATCCACGATTGGGAAACTAAACAGTTGCTCCCCGTCTAATGGCAAAAGTCTCCTCAGATCAGCTTGGCACAGAATCTATTGGGAGACTCCTGATAAGACAGGCGGTGCCGGCCTCTATTGGCATCCTTGTGATGTCTTTAAATATTTTGGTAGACACTGTTTTTGTAGGAAATTGGATTGGTTCAATTGCCATAGCGGCCATCAATGTGGTCTTACCCGTGTCCTTTTTTATTGCCGCCCTGGGGATGGCCATAGGTATAGGAGGGAGTAGTATAATCTCCAGGGCGCTGGGGGCAGACCATCCTGAGAAGGCCCTTAAAACGTTCGGAAATCAGATTACACTTACCCTGGTAGTGACCATTTCCATGGTAGCACTGGGCTTGTAC
>NZ_JBATLB010000187.1:0-7345 GCF_049669965.1 Muriicola sp.
GGCCCAAATGTGTGGTGCTGCAGAAGCAAAGTCCGGCTAATTGTTTCTTTGGAATTTGGAATTTGAAAATTGGAATTACCCATTGACGGGATTCTTTTCTCGGCTGTTACCTCAAAAAGGGCCCTAAAGGGTGGTCCTGCAGAGAAGCGTGCCCGAGCCCTTCTCCCTGCTGTACAGGGAAAGTATTTTTCCATTCCTTCGCCCATATGAGCAAGCTCAAGGGCTGCGAAATGAAAAAACCCTTCACACGAAAGTGTGAAGGGCTCTGCTTCTATGCGGTCTGGACGGGACTCGAACCCGCGACCCCCTGCGTGACAGGCAGGTATTCTAACCAACTGAACTACCAGACCAATGATTTTGTTCGTATGAAACGAACTCTGACAACAGTCAGATTCAAATCTTGCTACAAATGCTTTAAAAAGCACTCTCGTTCACCGCAGCACCTATAGGATGCGTTGGAGGATGCAAATATACGCTGCTTATTGAATTACACAAACAAAAAAATTAAAATAAAAAAGGTCTACCCAAATGCCTGCCGCTCTATCATAAATGTGTTGAGTACCTTAGAAAGATCGTCCTGAACATTTACCTCCACATATTTTATCTTGTATTTTGCACAGGTCAGTTTTAATTTTGAAATAAAGTTGGCAACTTCTTTTTCATAAGCTTCCTTGATGGTGTCCGCAAAAACATCAATATGGGTTCCCGTTTCTACATCCATAAAGCGTTTGGGGGTATTCTCAAAGTTAAAGCCTACCTCCGTTTCTGTATCCAATAAATGAAAGATCACCACCTCGTGCTTGTTGTATTTCAAATGACGCAAAGCATCAAATAAGGAATCGTCATCCGTATTGTTCTGAAACATATCGGTAAAAAGAAAGATAAGACTCCTTCTCTTTAACTTCTCCGCGATCTGATGGATAAACGTATAGGTCCTGGTTTCTTTTTCCGGTTTTGTTTCCAGACTCACCTCATTGAGCTTGGCCAATAACATCTGGTGGTGGCGTTCACTTCCCTTCTCGGGGGAATAATGGCTGTACGTATCGGCAAAAATGCTGAGGCCCACCGCATCGCGTTGTTTTTTAAGGATATTCATCAAGGCCGCGATGGCCAAAACCCCAAAACCGATCTTATTCAGATTATCTAAGCTTAATTCCTTTCGCTCCGGATAATACATGGAAGCCGAATTATCCAGGATCATATGGCAGCGCAGATTTGTCTCTTCCTCATAGCGTTTGGTATAAAGCTTGTCTGTCTTGCCGTACAGTTTCCAATCTATATGCTTGGTACTTTCGCCTGTGTTGTAGATCTTATGTTCCGCAAATTCTGCGGAAAAACCGTGAAAGGGACTTTTGTGTATGCCACTGATAAACCCTTCCACCACCTGTTTTGCAAGTAGTTCCAGGTTTTGGAATAGTTTTCCCTTCTGAAGTTCGGACTGTATATTCACAATTCGAAGATACGTAACTGTGACGAAATGTTGAAGATATTACCATCTTCAAACGTCTTAATAACCACTAAAAAAAAAGCCCGGAATTTTCCGGGCCTTAACGTATATGATTTAGATGTACCTATAAGGCAGCGTCTATAGCATCTGTGTATACTTTTTTCGGAGAAACTCCTACTTGTCTGTTTACGATCTCGCCGTTCTTGAAAACCAAGACCGTTGGGATATTACGGACACCGTATTTTGCGGCAAATTCCTGATTGCTATCCACATCTACTTTACCTACGATTGCTTTGCCTTCGTATTCAGTGCTTACCTCATCTATGATAGGACCTACCATTCTGCAAGGACCACACCAGGCAGCCCAAAAATCTACCACTACGGGTTTGTCACTTTTTAGTACTACCTCGTCAAAAGTAGCATCTGTTATTTCTAATGCCATGATTTACTTTTTTACAATTGTGCAAATTTAGTCAATTATTTGCCTTTTTACTTACTCCCTTCATATTCGTTTTACCTATGAAGATATCAGGCCAGACTATTAGTTGAGTTTATAATGCACTTCTTTATTTTCCAGGGTCGCCAGTAACTCACTGCTAATCTGCACCTTTTGCTTTCTACTGCTAAGGGTCACTTTTATCTCGTCCTCCATTTCATAAACAGTGAATTGTAAGGGATGGTTGCCCTTATGAGACCGGAGGGTTTCCTTCAGTTCCAGAATATGGTCTTCCTGAAGATGGTCTATATTGAGTTTTATGGTGAGTTTCTTTGCATAATTCTCCATTACCTCCTGTAGGAGCATAAACTGGCTAAATTGCATTCTGGGATCACCCTTTTTGCCAGTATCCCGGTTTACCCAGCCTTCCCGTACAAATACCTTGATAAAAACAAAGGAGTTGATCATCAGAAAATGCCTGAATTTTAAATATTCCTCCCCAAAGAGCCTGAACTCAAACGTATCCGTATAATCCTCCAAGGTAAACGAAGCCCAGCCCTTTCCATTTCTAGAAACACGATGCTGCACATCTGTGATGACCCCTGCGAAACTAAGTTCCCTGTTTAATTGCTCTTCAAGCGTATGGAAAAAGGAGACATTTGCATTAGAAAAGGCTGTGATCTCTGCCCTAAAATCATCCAGTGGATGTCCGGAAATATAAATGCCTACTACTTCCTTTTCCCTCCTTAGCTTCTCCATGGTTCCCCACTCTTCACAAGGGGGTACTACCGGCTCTGGGATCTGCACCTCACTGGCATCGCCAAAAAGACTTACCTGTGAAGAATTCTCATTTTCCTGGAACTTGGCGCCGTACCTAATCACTTTTTCGAGAAAGGTAATCCCTTCACCTTCCAAATGAAAATATTGTGCCCTGTGTGTATTTCCAAAAGAGTCGAATCCCCCGGCCAGGGCCAGGTTTTCAAAAGCCTTTTTATTGGCTGCCCTCAGATCTATACGTTTGGCCAGATCAAAGACAGATTTAAAAGGACCCTTGGCCTTTCGTTCTTCTACGATGGTCTCCACCGCAGACCTCCCAACGCCTTTTATGGCCCCCATCCCAAAGCGTACAGCCCCTTCTTTGTTGACGGCAAATTTGTAATACGATTCATTTACATCTGGTCCCAGCACCTCCAGCCCCATTCGTTTACACTCTTCCATAAAGAAAGTGACCTGCTTAATGTCGTTCATATTGTTAGACAATACCGCCGCCATATACTCAGCAGGGTAGTGGGCTTTCAGATAGGCCGTCTGGTAGGCGATATAGGCATAACAAGTAGAATGACTTTTATTAAAGGCATAGGAAGCGAATGCCTCCCAATCCTTCCAAATTTTCTCTAGTACTTCACGAGGATGCCCGTTCTTTTCACCCCCATCGAGAAATTGTGGTTTTAACTTTTGAAGCAGGGAAAAGATCTTTTTCCCCATGGCCTTTCTAAGAATATCGGCTTCCCCTTTGGAGAATCCTGCTAATTTTTGAGACAGCAACATTACTTGCTCCTGGTAGACCGTAATCCCATAAGTGTCTTTCAGGAATTCTTCCATTTCCGCAAGGTCATAGGATATTTCTTCTCTCCCGTGCTTTCGTTCAATAAAACTGGGGATATATTCCATGGGGCCCGGCCGGTAAAGGGCATTCATGGCGATAAGGTCATCAAACACCGAAGGCTTTAACTCCTTAAGGTGTTTTTGCATCCCGGGTGATTCATACTGGAAGATCCCTACGGTATCGCCTCGTTGAAAGAGCTCGTAAGTGGTAGCATCGTCCAATGGGAAGTCGTCTGGCACCAATTCAATTCCGTGTTTAGCACGGACTATCTTTACGGTGTCCTTTATTAAAGTAAGGGTTTTAAGACCCAGGAAGTCCATTTTTAATAAGCCGGCACTTTCTACGACCGAGTTGTCGAATTGTGTTACGTACAAGTCGGAATCCTTGGCGGTGGCTACCGGTACAAAATTGGTAATATCATCCGGAGTGATGATCACCCCGCAGGCGTGGATACCGGTATTTCGCAAAGATCCTTCCAATACCCTGGCCATCCTTAGGGTTTGAGCCTCAAGGTCATCCCCTTCCGAAATATTTAGAAGCTGATTAACTTTTTCCATATCCTCAGACCGGAATCTCTTACGCAGATCGGCCTCAGGGACATCGAAGATCTTATTGAGCTTGGACATGGTGGGGATTAGCTTGGCAATGCGGTCTGCATCGGGTAAAGGCAGGTCCAAAACCCTGGCAGTATCCCTTATCGAAGACTTTGCAGCCATGGTACCATAGGTGATGATCTGCGCTACCTGATTGGCCCCGTATTTATTGATCACATAGTCCATGACTTTCCCACGTCCTTCATCATCAAAGTCGATATCAATATCAGGCATCGAAACTCGGTCCGGATTCAGGAAGCGCTCAAAAAGCAAATTGTATTTTAAGGGGTCTATATTGGTAATCTTTAAACAATAGGCAACAACAGAACCGGCAGCAGAACCCCTGCCGGGGCCTACAGATACCCCCATATTTCTTGCTTCCCGTATAAAATCTTCCACGATCAGAAAATATCCGGGATATCCGGAGTTCTCAATGGTTTGTAATTCAAAGTCTATTCGCTCCTTAATTTCAGGGGTTAGTTCTTCGTATCGTTGTTTTGCTCCGAGGTAGGTAATATGTTTTAAATAGGTATTTTCTCCCCGTTTTCCGAGGTCTTCTTTGTCCTCTGCTACCAGGAATTTTTCCGGAATCTCAAACTTGGGGAGGAGCACTTCCCGAGCGAGTTCATAGTGTTCAATTTTATCCACGATCTCCTGAAGATTCGAAATAGCCTCTGGTATATCCTGAAACAAGGCTTTCATTTCTTCAGGGGATTTAAAGTAATATTCCTGATTGGGTAAGCCGTAGCGGTATCCTCTTCCCCGCCCTATTGGGGTGGCTTTTTTCTCTCCATCTTTTACACAAAGGAGAATATCATGAGCCTCTGCATCCTCTTTGTTGCAGTAGTATGTATTATTACTGGCCACTAATTTAATAGCGTGTTTTTGAGCCATGGCAATTAATACCGGGTTGGCCCTGTTCTCATCGTCCTGATCGTGCCGCATCAGTTCTACATACAGGTCTTTTCCAAATAGACCATGCCACCAAACCAGGGCCTCTTCAGCTTGCTTTTCTCCCAGGTTAAGAATCTTGGAGGCGATCTCCCCGTAGAGGTTCCCGGTTAGGACAATAAGATCATCCTTATATTGTTCAACAAGGGTTTTGTCTATTCTGGGGACATAATAAAAACCGTCCGTATAGGCCAGGGATGCCATTTTGGCCAGGTTGTGATACCCATTCTTATTCTTGGCCAAAAAGACCATTTGATAGCCGTAGTCTTTGTGATTCTTGTTGAGGTGGTCCTCGCATACAAAGAATTCACAACCTATGATTGGTAAGATCTCTTGCTGATTAAATTCCTCTCCTGCTTCTTCAGCTTTTTCCTTTCTACTGTGCAATCCGGCATTAAATGCCTTTACCTCCTTTACAAAATGAAAGGCTCCCATCATATTGGCATGATCTGTCAATGCAACGGCTGGCATATTATGTTCCGCGGTGGAGGCTACAAGATCTTTGATTTTGATGGTAGATTGAAGTACCGAAAACTGAGAATGGTTGTGAAGATGTACAAAAGTAGTATCCTCTAAGCTCTTTATATTGGCCCTGATCTCCTCTTTTGAGATTTCAGGAGAGGTGCCTTCCTGTTCTGTTTGTAAGGCATTGGAGGCTTTCTTCAAATTCCGGTGGGAAAGTCCCAATGGTGCAATAACAGTTGGATGAAGTTCTATGAATTTTTCAACGTAATCTGGTTGCACCTTTAGTTCTTCCGCGGTGAATGACCTTCTTCTTATTAATTCGAAGAAACACCTGCTGGTGGCTTCTACGTCCGCAGCCGCGTTGTGGGCTTCTGAAAAAGGCTGATTAAAAAGGAATTCATGAAGTTCTGTAAGGGTAGGTAGCTTAAATTTTCCTCCCCTGCCACCCGGGAGCTGGCATAATAAGGCTGTGTCTTCCGTACAGGTGTCCAGAACTGGTATGCTTACAAGCGGATCTTCAAGGCCGGCACGGAAGAATTCAGCTCCCATAATGTTGATGTCAAAACCAACATTCTGCCCAACCAGGAATTGAGACTTGCCTAAAACCTCATGGAAGAGTCGTAAGGCCTCCTCAAGTGGAATCCCATCATTGGCTGCCAATTCTGTGGAAATACCGTGTATCTGTTCTGCATCATAAGGAATGTCAAAACCTTCGGGTTGAATAAGGAAGTCTTGTTGTTCTATTAGATTTCCCATCCCGTCGTGCAACTGCCATGCTATTTGGACGCAACGGGGCCAGTTATCTACGTCCGATACTGGTGCATTCCAGCGTTTAGGTAAGCCAGTGGTTTCGGTATCAAATATCAGGTACATAAGGGGCTTTTTTATAAAAAGGCAGGGAATAAAATTATGGAATTACCCTTATTTATAAAAGGACAGTTATAAGCAGTTATTAACTTAAGTTCTGAACCAATTAAAATCCGAAAATATAAACCTTATAAATTTGATGGTTTTTATCTAATTAAATGACCGCGCTTCTTCTTAATTTTCAAATCTCAGCGTGAATACTTTTACTCATTTTGCATAAGCAATTGTGCTATCAATACTATTTTATATGCGTGTATCTAAATTCTTAAAACTTCTATTTGTCTTTACGTGTTTTCTGCCTTATCAGGGATATTTACAGGAAAATATTTCAATAACGTCCAAACGAAATGATGATAATTCGATTACCTACAGCTATGAAAAGCGTATGCCAGGGAATTATTTGGTTTATTTAAATGTTCAACAAATTGGAAATACAACAGCTCCAAGTGAGCGAATTACGGTATCCGGGCAAAGTGGGACACTTTTCACCCTTAAACCCATCAGTGAAAAAAGCGGAATAGCTTTTCGTTTTCGTTATGGTTTTGTTAGGGGTAAGTACAAACCTAAACCCGATTTTGATTTTGTGTATTGTTTGCCATTTAAAAATGGGAAAGAAATTAGAGTAGACGAAATATCTACAATAAGTCAAACTGCGGGGGTATCCAAGCCTTCAAATTGGAAAGCATTTCAATTCACTACTTCATCTGAATCTGACAGCGTTTTTGTAGCACGGAAAGGTCTTGTTGTGGAGGTCGTGGAAAAAAATGACCCGGATTACAACCTGGAATATGCCTATAAGCAAGATGCCAACTACGTCATTATTGAACATAAGGATGGTACTTTGGCTCGTTATGATGTACTCGAAAAAAATAGTGTTGCACCCGAAGAGGGGGATATGGTTTTCCCCGGAGATTTTTTGGCAATGGCCGGGACATACGATAAGAAAGAGAATAAACAATTGCGATTTAGAGTATTTTATC
>NZ_JBATLB010000188.1:0-7322 GCF_049669965.1 Muriicola sp.
ATTCTTCAGGTTCGGGTTTATTTTGATGTAGTCTTAAAAAATCATTTATATCACAGATTCCTGGGCCAGACACCAATCGTTCCCAGCTTACATGCCCATATTTTAGATGAAGAAATCGCCAAAGCTCAATATCCAGTTCATTACGGGGACCAAAATCGCAATGACCACCTTCTGTTGCAAAGGGATGATACCGCGCACCGTCCCAAAACAGACCTGCCTCGCCTAGACCTGTCCCGGAAGAAATAACAGCGGCATTGCCTGCTGTGTCCGATCCTGATTTTAGAATTTCCAAATCTTTGTGTTGAAGTGCAGACAGCCCATAAGCATTGGCTTCCATATCATTAATTAAGGAAACCCATTTAACTTGCAGTCCCCTCCGTATTTCTTCCACGGTGATCTCCCAAGGGAAATTGGTACCTTGCACTTTGCCCTGGTACACCGGCCCTGCGACCCCCAGGCATACCCCATCCATAGAGGGAAATTTTTCACCAAGAAATGTTCGGACTAACTCTATAAAAGATTTGTAATCCTTGGTAGGGTAATTCCCTTCTTTTAATACGGCAAGTTGTCCGTTGGCTATTTGGAAAAGAACTAAACTGCTTTTTGTGCCTCCCACATCCCCCGCCAAGAGAATAGCCTCAGTTTTCAGATTTATTTTTCCATCCAAAAATGCCAGTGGAATCAGGGATTCGTGGACCAGGGGCAATGAGAATATTTCATTATTTTGTATCATCTTCTTTTGCTAAACCATGCTTACTCCCTATATATTCTAACGTATGTCCTTCGTTTAGTTTAGGATCCAAAGGCTAATCGCCGGGCGTATCATTCAGTACAAGCTGCATATGATCTTACCAAACTTAACTTTTATCTAAAGTCAATAAAATGACAAATATCATTCGCAGTGAGCGAAGTACTTCTTATTTTAGTATACGAAATAAGAGTAAACTTCCAGGATGGGCTGAAGGCCGCAAATTAAATTGAGTTTTCTTCAGGAAAGTTTATTTATCGTTTTTTATTTCTCCTTTGACAATGCGCTGAAAACTGAAAGACGATATAAAACTCTTTTTTAAAGATGATATTAGCTGCAAATAATGCTCAATTTAATCCTATATTTAGACAAAATGATCTAATACCATTAGGACTCCTGCAATCCCTGCCTACCATCCTGAAAACAAGTAATTAAGGATTCCATGCAGTTCCTAAGAGCTAACAAGAATTGAATGAAAGTACAATTTTTTACCAGAGAATATCCCCCCTATGTTTATGGAGGGGCCGGGGTACATGTTGAATATCTGGCGGCAGAACTATCGAAATTAATGAAGGTAGATGTACGCTGCTTTGGCGATCAGAATGAGGCCTCCGATCAACTTACCGTTGGCGGATTTCCATATGAAAATCCGGTATTTAACAAAACCGATGACAAGTTAAAAGGCGTACTGCAAACCTTAAGTACCTGTATTCATTTGAATGCTGATGATATTGATGCTGATATTGTGCATTGCCATACCTGGTATGCCCATTTTGCCGGTATTGTAGCCAAGTTGTGTTATGGCAAGCCCCTGGTTATAACCATACACTCCCTGGAACCCTTACGGCCCTGGAAAAGGGAGCAATTAGGGAGAGGGTACGATGCGTCTTCCTGGATCGAAAAAACGGCTATTGAAATGGCCGATTCTATTATCGCTGTCTCTAAGGAAACCAAAGAAGATGTTTTGAAGTTCTTCAAGGTGGATGAAGACAAAATTGAGGTTATCTACAATGGCATCAATCTGCAGGAATATGTGGTCACAGAAGACACCTCCACGCTAACAACCTACGGCATAGACAAAACAAAGCCCTATGTGCTCTTTGTAGGCAGGATCACCAGACAAAAAGGCATTATACATTTGGTGAATGCCATTAAATATATTGACGCGGATACTCAGATCGTACTATGTGCGGGCGCCCCGGATACCAAAGAAATAGCCAGGGAAATGGAAGAGAGTGTGCAAGCGGTCACTAAAACCAGAAATAACGTTATTTGGATCGATAAGATGCTCGATAAAAAATCGGTCATACAATTGTATTCCCATGCCGATGTTTTTTGTTGCCCTTCTATTTACGAACCTTTTGGCATCATCAATATAGAAGCTATGGCTTGCCAAACGGCTGTAGTGGCAAGTGCCGTTGGCGGCATCAAAGAAGTAGTGGTAGATGGCAAAACAGGAATTTTAGTGCCTTTGGAACAGCAAAAAGTCGCGCCTTTTGAACCGGTAGATCCGGATAAGTTTTCCAGAGACCTCGCCAATGGTATTAATATGCTTATCAATAATGACGAATTGAGAAAGGAGATGGCGGTCAATGGTCGAAAACGCGTTGAAGAGACCTTCGATTGGGAGGCCATTGCCAAACAAGTTAAAACCTTATATGAATCCTTAATAAAATAAACATGGTTAACAATAAAACACTCGCTATCATATTGGGTGGCGGACAGGGAACAAGATTATATCCCCTGACCGAATCACGATCTAAACCAGCGGTACCCATTGCCGGGAAATACAGATTGGTAGACATCCCTATTTCCAATTGTATCAATTCCGAAATTAAACGCATGTATGTCCTAACACAGTTTAATTCTGCTTCCCTCAACAAGCACATAAAGAACACCTATCACTTTAGTTTCTTTAGCACGGCCTTCGTGGATATTCTGGCCGCTGAGCAAACCCTGGGCAATACAAAGTGGTTTCAGGGAACCGCCGATGCGGTAAGACAATGCATGCATCATTTCCTGCAGCATGAATTTGAGTACGCACTAATTTTATCGGGAGACCAGCTCTATCAAATGGATTATAATCTGATGCTGGAAGCACATATTAAGAGTGAAGCAAAAATTACGGTAGGGACCATTCCTGTGCATGCCAATGATGCTCCAGCCTTTGGAATCCTAAAGTCGGATCAGGATAATAGGATAACCTCCTTTATTGAGAAACCAGCCACGGAACTACTACCGGACTGGACCTCAGACGTCAGTGATGACATGAAGGCCCAGGGAAGACACTACCTGGCCTCAATGGGAATTTATATTTTTAACAGAGACTTGTTGATAGAGTTGATGAATGATCCGGAAACGGTCGATTTTGGAAAGGAAATTATTCCCCAGAGCATACATAAGCACAAGACCATGAGCTATCCGTTTGAAGGATACTGGACAGATATTGGTAATATTAGTTCCTTCTTTGAGGCCAATCTTGGACTAAGCGATGAAATTCCGAAATTTAATCTGTATGACAAGAACAAGCGCATTTTCAGCAGGGCAAGGATGTTACCAACTACAAAACTTAGTGGTACCAAAATGATCAATGCCGTTATAGCCGACGGGTGTATTATACACGCCGCCAGCATTGAAAGATCCGTAATTGGGATCAGGGCCAGGATCGGAAAAGATTCTGTGATTCGCAACACCTATGTAATGGGGAGTGATTACTATGAGACTCTTGAAGAGATTGAGCATTTCCACATTGAAATACTTATGGGGATCGGAGAACGATGTACCATTGAAAATGTGATTGTAGATAAGAACTGCAGAGTTGGGGATGATGTAACCATACAAGGGAGACCAGATTTGGAAGACACAGAAACCGATACCTATGTGGTCAGAGACGGTATTGTAGTGCTAAAAAAGGGAGCTGTGATCAAAAGTGGTACGGTGATATAAGAATTCCGAATACATCGATGCTAAAATCTATGGCTTTTTGACAACTGCTAATCTTCCTTTAAAAATTTATGATCTAACCGATAAGAAGAATAGAAAGAAATTCTTTCTAAAGAAGGTTTGAATGAACGTAATATTCAAAATCAATGAATTTTAAAAAGTAGTTTTAACGAACCAAAAAAGAGTCAAAAATTAGTATTTCCATAGAATAAAACCTCAATAATGAATAAGCCCATTATTTTATTGGTATGTTTCATATCATGCTTCGGTGTCATGCAAGCTCAATCATCGTCATTATGGTTTGGGTATTACCAGGAAGACGCTGGCAATAACCCTGAAGATCCTATGATTGGACTAGTGTACTTACACATTCCTAATAACGGGGAATTTTCTGGGGAACTTATTTTTAGTTATCAGGGTTGCGAGGGGGGTATGCAACGTGGTCGGGTATCCGGACAGGTCAATGAAAATGTAATCTCTGGTAATTGGTCTGGAACCGTTGATAATGTAGCAGTGGCTGGTGGTTATTCGGGACAAATGGATCTAAGCACAAAGGGTTATTCAGGCATTTATATCAATAGTGAAGGAAAGAAAAAAATTGAATGTGATTGGCTCACTTATTATGTTGCTGGAAAAGGAACGTGGCAAGTATATGGATCAAACGAGCCTTTTAGTATAAATATTGATATCTCGTATGAAGAGGGTATCCCGTTTTTTAACTGGACTGACTTTGATGATCTTGAAACCTTTCGTTTTGTGATAGTCGATTTGGAATGCTTGATAGAACAACAGGACCTGGAACAATGTATGGTGTGGAACGGTGAGTATGTCTTTTCAGATCTTGAATATGGCATGGAATACGGCGATTTACCTCCTTCCAGACCTTTAATAATTGGCAAAAATTATTTGATACATGTTCTGGCCTATGGAGAAAACGGAAGTATCCTGGGCTCTGCAAGTAAGGAGTTTATACATCAATAAAAGAAGATTCGGATCATAAATCTGTTTTGATCAAATAAAAAAGCCTGAAAATCTTTCGATTTTCAGGCTTTCTGCTTGTCGGGGTAATGACAGACCTAAAAATAAGGTCATAACACAATCTATACCAATATTTTACCTTGCTAATTTTAAGCTGCACACCTCTTTGCGATTTTTAATACAAATTAGCACAAGGGATGTAACTCTTTATCTTAAAAATTTAGGAAAACCAATTATTATATCAAAACTAATCAAGGAGCTATATCTGAAATCGATTATTTTCATAAAACGTTGGTTTCTTGAAACTCTCGAAAAACTTGGTATGAGTGCTTTTTAATGGTCAAAAAAAGTAATAGCCGGCAGATACCTGGAAAACAGCATTCTTGGCATCGACATTTTTTATGGCATCAGTAAGTCCAAAATTATAGCGTAACTGTACAAAAAACTTTGAAAACTCAACACTGGCACCCAGGGCAGCACTAATGTCAAAACTGTCAAGATCGTCCAGGTCAGAACTGCCATTGGCGGTAAGGCCAAACTGAGGGCCAGCCTCCAAACTCAGTATTTTAGCAAACTTTAATTTGGCCAAGATTGGAATGTTCAAATAATCGATATCGGTATCTTCAATACCCTGGGCCGAATAAACAATTTCGGGTTGAATGGCAAAACTGCCGAGGCCAAGTTGGGCCACTGCTCCTATATGATAGCCCGTACGGCCATCGAAGCTATCAAAAACAGCATCGCCATTTAGCGTTGCAAAGTTGACACCGCCCTTTAAACCAAATTTAAAATCCTGGGCTTGCGAAGGACCTACAAGACCAATAACAAATACAATAAACATAAATAGCTTCATCATCAGGGTTTTATAGTTAAAAGCATTTCAAATTTACACCTAGAATTTACAAAAAAGTTTTTAGACACATAATATCTTATTACAAGTGTTCAGCGAATTTTTGTCATAAAAAGATTCCCGATTCTGTTAAAGTTTAACGTTCTAATTCAAACCAATCATTTTTCTTGCCATTCAATCATTCAATGGGTTTTAAGAATATGTTTAATAGTTTAATGGTGTTCTAGTTCTAGAATTGGTTAGATATATGGGTCTTCTAAAATTATACTCATTAAGATAGCTTTTTTTGAATGCTCTATTTACACGATATACTCAACCCATAAACCTTTTTCTATAATCTCATTATTCTTCTAGGTGTCAATCCAACTTGATAATGCATTAGAAGTATAATCAACAGATGGGAAAAAGATTTTTGCCATGTTTGTTGTCATTGTGTAGTTACAGATGAATATAGTTCATATAGCCGATAAGCCTTTTACGTGCCGAATAAATTTAAAATTATTTCAAACCGTTTTAAGGGTAACTAGAGCAATGTATAGTTTTAATTGGTCAGGGATTATCTACTTCATAAAACAGTTCCGAATACCCTACTTTTCCATTTGAAGTAATTCCCTCACAGATAAGCACCATTTTCCCGGTAAGATCACCATTAAAAAAAGTTGTTTTCGCCTGACCATTACTATTGGTAATAATATTTGGTTTCCAATAAAGGAGTGTGCGCCTGTCAGGAACATCCCAATCTATTTTTAAGGGTTCATGATATTCGGGAGCATAATATTCCCGAATCGGAGAATATTGGGGGGCCGTATCGGTTATAAGATTCGTTCTTCTAGTTTTGGGGAAAGCGCCGTACAGACCCTTTCCCGAATAAGTATAAATAGCAAGTATAGCGGGAAAAGCAGGAGGAGGGCATATTGGCGCACAATCAAAAACTTTATTGTGATAAGTATTGGCTGTGTATGTATTTCGGATAATCTCGACACTCTTAACCGCACTTACCGGAATATTTCCAATTAGCCTGTAGTCTTCCGAATGTACAGGAATACCGTCTATAACCACATATGTCCATTCGGCACCATGAACATAGGCGATTTCAAATCCTGCTGCATTACCCACCCGTTGAACTCGTATCGAGTTTGGGTAATTGAAAAGCAACCATCTATACAGGCCTCTGGTCCAATTCTTTTGTTTATTTATTAACTCAGCATTGTCAATGACAACATCAGGTATCCCATGTAGCTCCGCCATTTCAGCACGCTCTGGTGTAACTCTATAATCGCTCACTACAACTTCATTTAGGGCTATGGTATTTGGTAATAGAAAAGGATCTAACCTGATATCCTCCTCTATTTTTTGAGTCATTTTCTTTTCAATAATACTATCAACAGGAACAATGACATTTTCCGATTCATAGGCTATTTCAGGGACTTCGTACTCTTTGATATTAACCTTTAGGTCACCCCTTTTGTTGCTTGCATCCGAGGGCTGTATCACAAACTTTTTACCTGGACCATAGCTATCGCCCAACACAAACCTAAAATACCCCGTACTGTCAGTTTCTTGTGTGTAAGCTTCTATGGGTTCGCCCATTAAGAGCAGATCTAGCTCATATCTGTTGTTCTTTGGTCCATGCCTTTTTCTTACTTTTTCAACGTCATCAACAGTACCATTGATTTCCAAACCTTTTTCAGCACTTAAAAGTCTTGGCTTTTTCTTCTCTTTGTATTTATAATTGGTCCAGCCTTGAGTCAGCATCAAATAATCCAGTTCTGTCAGGTTTTCTGTATTTTCAAAATAGTACGA
>NZ_JBATLB010000189.1:0-3040 GCF_049669965.1 Muriicola sp.
CTAAACGGCCAGGGCTCGCTTTTGCCGACGTTAATTTTTCCTGCAACGCAGGAAACCCAACGCTGAGCTTCGCCCCAGTGCTGCGCCGAAATCATAGCCAAAGCCGTTGTGGCACATTTAAAAAAACATTGGAACAATATAAAAACATACTAGAAAACATTGGAAAATACGTTACTCTGAACGAAGAGGAAACGGAAAAACTGATTGGAATAATCCGAACGACCAAAATCAAAAAACGCCAATTTATTGACCAACCGAATTACGTTTGTCAATATCGGAATTATGTCGTGAAAGGTTCATTTCGTTCCTATTTTATAGACAATGAAGGAAAAGAGCATACCGTACAAATTGCGATCGAGGATTGGTTTGTGAGCGACTTTTACAGTTATATAACCCAAACACCTGCCACACTATTCGTTGAGGCTTTAGAAGACTCTACCATATTTCAAATGACTTATGATGACATTGAGGGGCTTTGCAAAGAAATTCACGGTTTAAGCGAATATTTTAGGATTACTACAGAAAGGGCATTTGCTTTTTCAAGAAAAAGAGCGTTATCCAATTTAAGTATGACCGCTGAAGAACGGTATTTGGAAATTTTAGAACGCTATCCAAATATCGTTAAACGAGTACCACAAAAAGTAATAGCTTCTTATTTGGGCTTCACACCAGAGTTTTTATCCAAAATCAGAAAAAACCTTACTTCAAAAACTTAATGTAGTTCAAGAGTATTTCCTAAACTAGTTCATTTTTAAAGTTGGTACGTTGCCACACCTTTGTAAAGTCAATTTTGGCTTCATATTAAACAAAGTAAAATGAACACAGAAACAAATTCTTACCAAGAAAACTTAAAAGAATTACGAACAAATTTAGGAACTATGATTCCTAAAGATGCTCTCAACGTCTTCGACCAAGACGCAGAAAATCTGCAATTGAACCACACTTCCATTTTAAAATTGCAAGTTGGCGACAAAGCACCTGATTTTGCACTTTCAAACGCAACGGACAGAACAACCAAACTTTCAGAATTACTAACAAAAGGGAAAGTTGTTCTTACGTTTTACAGAGGTTCTTGGTGTCCATATTGCAATCTTCAATTGGCTCATTATCAAAAAGCGTTAAATGAAATTCACGATTTGGGTGCTGAATTAGTTGCAATCTCACCACAAACACCTGATGAATCATTAAACGTAAAAGAAAAAAACGAACTCAATTTTGAGGTTTTGAGCGATAATGGAAATATTGTTGCAAGAAAATATACAACCGTTTTTAAAAACGCTGATGCACCAGTAAACACAATGACCGAACTCGGTTTTGACTTTGATGTACATTATTCTGACGATTCAAGAGAACTGCCAATTCCAGCAGTATTTGTAATCGAAAAAGATGCTACAATTTCTTTTGCAAAATCTCTAGGTGGCGACTACAGAAACCGTGTAGAAGTTTCGGAAATCATTAATTCTTTAAAAAAATAGAACAATGAAAAGTACAATTCAAAACATCACAATTTGGGCATTGGCAATCTTAATGGTCGTATTTGGTCTTAATAAGCTTTTTGGCTTTATTCCAGTAGAACCGCCTGCCGACCCAATAGCACAAAATTTTATGGGTGCAATGTTCACTTCATATTTATTTGTAGTAGTCGCAATTGCAGAAATTATTGGTGGAATTTTATTGACAATACCAAGAACTAGGTTTTTAGGTTGGCTTTTACTTCTTCCAGTAATTTTTAACATAGTGGCTTTTCATGTAGCACACGACTTTATAGGTAATGGGATTTGGTTGTTGCCAACACTATTATTTGTAATTATTACATATTTCAAATTTGGAACAATCAAAAAAATATACAGTTATGGACAATAAAATATGGTTAATCACGGGAATATCAAGCGGATTGGGTAAGGCACTTGCAGAATCTGTAATTGAAAAGGGCTATTTTGTAATCGGAACATTTCGAAACGAATCACAAGTTGCTGAATTTAATAAAAAGAACATAAAAAACGCAAAAGCAATCTTATTGGATATTACCAATGAAGAGATCATTGAAACCAGTATCAAGAAAGTCATTTCGGAATACGGAAAAATTGACGTTTTGGTCAACAACGCAGGAATAGGATTTGTCGGAGCTGTTGAAGAAACTTCTATGAAAGAAGTCAGAAGTGTTTTTGAGCCGAACTTTTTTGGAACGTTAAAATTGACACAAAGTGTTTTACCATTTATGCGTAAAGAAAAGAATGGGCATATTGTTCAAATTTCATCACACGGAGGAATTAAGGCTTTTTCGGGTTTTGGAATTTACAATGCTAGCAAATTTGCTTTAGAAGGCTTTAGCGAGGCAATGGCACAAGAAGTAGCACCTTTGGGCATAAAAGTATCTATAGTTGAGCCTGGACCATTCCGAACAAATTTTGCAGGAAAGGGACTTGGACAAGCGGAAAGTGTAATTGATGACTATTCCGAAACAGCAGGCGCGTTTAGAACTAAACTTAAAGGAGTTGACGGAAAACAAGAAGGAGACCCATTAAAGGCATCCAAAGCCATTATTGACTTGGTTAATTCAGAAAATCCGACACTTCGCTTACCTCTCGGAAAAGTTGCACTTATGACAATCGGAATGAAATTGGACAGCGTAAAATCGGACTTGGAAAAAAACCGAAAAACCGCTGAATACGCTGTGTATGGGTAAAAACCGTGCCACAACAATGTATAAAAATAATAGCGGTTTCGGTGCTTAATCGAAATCGCTTTTTTTATATTTAAGGTCAGTCTTTAAAACGAAAGGTTTGTGTTTAAAATCCGCTACTATTCTTATACGAGACCGTTATCTGCAAGCTAAACAAACATTATTACCTTAAATAAAATTGGCGAAAATGAAAAAATTCTTATTGAACATTTTATTGATTTCAGCAATAACCTCCTGTAAAACCGAAAGCAAAAATGATGGTTTCACCTTGAACGGAATAGCAAATAACATACCTGATAGTTCTATTGTGCTGTTGAACGTCAACAATAAAAACATCGATTCAACAATCGTCTATAA
>NZ_JBATLB010000190.1:0-6025 GCF_049669965.1 Muriicola sp.
GGCTATCCTTGGTTTTCTGCTTATTTTTATGCTTGAAAAACTTGCTGCCAAAAAATAAAGCATAGCATCATGCATCAGCCCAGATCCTTTATTGATAAAGTATTCCTGATTATCAAGGGACTGGCCATGGGTACCGCAAACAAGGTGCCGGGGGTGTCAGGGGGCATCGTAGCCTTTGTTGCCGGTTTTTATGAGGAATTCATCTATTCCCTTCAAAAGATCAATCTAAAGGCTCTTAAATTGCTTTTTAACGGGCGTTTCAAAAGCTTCTACCGCTACGTAAACGGGCAATTCCTGAGCCTGCTAATTTTTGGGATGCTGGTAAGTTATTTCAGCGTTTCCAAGCTTCTGGATTATTTTTTGGAACACAATGAATTATATGTTTGGGCCACCTTCTTTGGGATGATCATTGGCTCTATTTATTTTATCGCCAAAGATTACGAACACTGGAACCGGAAAACCATCACTTTTGGGGTAATCGGACTCATTGCCGGAATTTCCATCAGTTTTTTGAGTCCGGCTAAGGAAAACGACAATCTTATTTTTATCTTTTTATGCGGGATGATCAGTGTCTCAGGGATGACGCTTCCGGGTCTTTCTGGCTCATTTATTCTTATTTTACTGGGAAACTATGTACTACTGCTGGTAGATTCAGTGAATGCTCTATTTGATACCATCGCCGAGGTATTTCAGGGAGATTTTAGATTTACGGCTAATCAGGAACGCCTCAACACTTTAAAGATTCTGGTGGTCTTCACCCTTGGTTCTGCCACAGGCTTGGTGACCCTTTCTCACATCCTGGGCTACGTGCTAAAACATTTCAGGCACATTACCACCGCGGTGATCATTGGATTTATTACCGGCAGTCTTGGGGTGGTTTGGCCGTGGAAGCGAACCATCTTTGTAAAAGACAGCCTGGGCAATCATTTGATTGATAGTAACGGGAATGAGATCATTAAAAATTATGAACGATATTTACCAAACATGAGCCTTGCCGATACCTGGTGGGCCCTGTTATACATTCTGGTAGGTATAGGCATTTTATTAGCATTGGAGTGGTATGGAAAAAACAGAACAAAAGCTTAGCTATGGCCTCCTAGGCCGCGATATTTCCTATTCTTTTTCTAAAGAATATTTCACGGATTTCTTTCAAAAGCAAGGACTACACCATTGCTCCTATGAAACCTTCGATCTCCGCAATATTACCGACCTGGAGACCATCCTGAAAGAATATCCCGAACTGCATGGTTTAAACGTAACCATCCCTTACAAAGAGGCTATCATTCCTTATTTACATAGTTTAGATTCGGAAGCTGCCGCCATAGGGGCCGTAAACACTATCAAATTCACAAAAACAGGCCTTGTAGGATACAATACGGACGGATACGGTTTTCAGAGATCACTGGAGCCCTTTCTTTCGGAAAAAGCACATAAGAACGCCCTAATCCTTGGTACCGGTGGTGCCTCCAAAGCTATTAAATACACGCTGCAACAATTGGGGATCAGCTCACAATATGTGTCTAGAAGTCCGGAAAAAGGCCAATGGACCTATGAAATGCTAACCAAAGAGCAAATAGCCAACCATACCTTTATCATCAATTGCACACCAGTAGGTACCTTTCCACGGATAAACGATAAACCAGCCATTCCCTACGCCCATCTGGGCAAGGGTCATCTATTGTACGACCTGGTGTATAACCCTGAGAAAACGGCCTTTTTACAGGAAGGTGAACAACGTGGAACCTCCATTTGTAATGGATTATCCATGCTGGGATTTCAGGCACAAAAAGCTTGGGAGATCTGGCAGAAATAAGCATTTAGATGCCCGGATGTTCCTAAAACGATGGTCCTGGCTCCCTAAAAAGATCCTACAATACCTTTGTTGTCTCTGGGGTTGTTAGTATCTTACAATGGGATTGAGACCTAATGAGTACAAAAAATCCAAAAATAGAATGTTGGAAGAGAAAGAAGAGAAACTACATACAGATGTAGGGGGAAATGCAACATCGGAAACTACTGAGAACGAAGAACTCTCAGAGAAAACTACCGAAAAATCAGCGAAGACCACACCTAAAGCGGTTGCCGCGAAAAAGGTAGTGGCTCCGAAGAAAAAAGCTGTCAAAACAGTTGAGAAATCAAAAGCCGATGCTGAGAAAGCGGAGGCGACGCCCGCAAAAAAAAAGGCCTCCAAAAAAGCGGCCGAGAAACCGGCGGAAGTTACTGACGTGGAAAAAGTGGTCGCTCCCAAGAAAAAATCGACCAAAAAGAAAGCAGAGAAAGGCACGGTAGAAGAAGCCGAAGGGCAAGTTATCGCAGAAGAAAAAAGTGTAGTTGCCGATGCTGAGGCAAATAAGGATGTGCTAGATGAGATAGAGGAAACCAATGCGGAAGATGCGGAGGATGAGGACAATCACCACAGGCACCATATCCCCATGCACGATTACCACACTATGACCATGGAGAATCTGGTAGGGGAACTACAGCGCCTGGTGCGAAACGAAAAAGTACAGGCCATCAAGAATCATGTAGATGGGATCAAATCGGAATTTGACCTGAAATTCCAGGATTTTATAGAAGAAAAAAAGGAAGAATTTGTTAGTCAGGGTGGGAATGAAATAGATTTCAGATACAATTCGGTTGCCAAAAGGCAATTTAACGAAGTGTACTCAGATTACCGGGAAAAGCGCAATGCCTACTACAAGTCCCTGGAAACCAATTTAAAACAAAACCTGGAAAAAAGGCTACAGATCATTGAAGAGCTTAAAGCTTTAGTGAATGTTGAAGAAGACATCAATACTACCTATAAGAATTTTAAGGACCTGCAAGAACAATGGCGACACGCCGGCTCAGTTCCCAGGAACCACTACAACGATGTGTGGCGCACCTATCACCATCATGTAGAGATCTTTTACGACTTTCTGCATTTGAACAGGGAGTTACGCGACCTCGATTTTAAGTACAACCTGGAAGAGAAGGAAAAATTAGTGACTAAGGCGGAAGCCCTTGCCAATGAACCCGACCTTAACACTGCTTTCCGCGAATTACAGACACTTCACAAGATCTGGAAGGAAGATATTGGCCCTGTAGACAGGGAACACAGAGAGGCTATCTGGGAGCGTTTCAGCAATGCTACCAAGGTAATGCACCACCGGAGGCAGGAGCATTTCAAGGAAATGGAGAAGGGGTATGAGGATAATCTGGAAAAAAAGAATGAGATCATTGCAGCAATAACCAAGCTGGCAGAAAACGTTGCTCCCCAACACAAAGGCCTTCAAAACCAGATCAAAGAATTAGAAGCCCTTCGCTCCTCATTTTTTAAAGCGGGGAAAGTACCTCAAAAGGTAAATGAAGATACCTGGAGCCGTTTTAAGGAGGCTGTAAGAGCCTTTAACCGCAAGAAGAATGACTTTTATAAGAACTTAAAGAAAGAACAGCAAGACAACCTGGACAAAAAGAGGGAGCTGGTTAAGTTGGCGCTTTCCCTAAAGGAAAGTGAAGAATGGGACAAAGCAACCCCGGAGATGAAGCGGATACAACAAGAGTGGAAACAGATAGGGCATGTGCCCAGGAAGTATTCGGACAGTATCTGGAAGGAATTTAAAGCGGCCTGTAATCATTATTTTGACCGGATGCACGCCCAAAAGAACAAGGCCAGTGGCGCAGAGGTAGAAAATCTGGAGAAGAAGAATGCCTGTCTGGAGAAATTACAGGGATTTGAACCCGGAAAAGACAGAGACAAGGATCTTGCAAGCATTAAATCCTTTATTGAGGAATGGAAGTCTATTGGACGGGTTCCTTTTAACAAGAAAAGCATCAATGGTAAGTTTAATAAAGTTGTAGATGCCATCCTTAAAAAATTAGGAGTGACACAACAGGAGGCCGAATTGTTAAAATACGGTAATAAGTTAAAGCAATTAACCTCGAGGGAGGATGAATACGCCTTGCAAAAAGAGCGCAGTTTTATCAAACGAAAAATTGATGAAGGCAAGAGTGAGATCAATCAACTGGAAAATAACCTGTTGTTTTTCTACAACGCCTCGGAAGATAAGCCGTTAGTCAAAGAGGTGATTCAAAAGTTAAACAAGCAAAAAGAGGCCCTGAAAACCTGGAAGGCAAAGCTTAAAAAGATCAATATCCTGCAGCATTCTCTTGCGAAGGTGGAAGAAGAAGCGGATCAGGAGGAAATAGATACTGAGAATGAGGAGAATTAAATAGAAAATTCTCGCAATGTCAGGTCGATGGGATTTCCCCCATGTCACATCTCGACTCCGCTCGATATGACATTAAAAGAGTTCAGTATGAAAGGGATGAGACCTCCATATAACAGGTTTTAAATCTAGATATGACAGAAGATTTATCTAAAATGGCAATGGCATTCCCAATAACGTAAGGCATACTATAACTCCAATAAGAAATCAGGACAGTAGACAGGAATAATTAGAAACACAAAAACTAAAAATAGTATAGCCCACAGCACCCACATTAACAGTGGAAAAGTAATTAATTGTCCCTCGGATTTTGGAAGAAAGGAATGAGCAATCAATCCATGAATACCAAGACTAAATAGTAAAAAATCAATACTTGAAGCAACTATTAAAAAACTCTTTGTGAACGATTCTTTTGCTACAAAAAAATAAACTCCCAAGGCAATTGAAATTACAATCACTATTCTAAATACCCTTCTGTACATCTTAATATTATTTTAAATTATTAAAGGTGGAATATCCCGTAACTCTTCGCATTAAAACTCATCAGAGGAACCTTACCATAAGACTCCATTCTTTTTACCATGTCTCTGTGAAAAATTTGGGAAGTCAGACTCTTACTTTCTCGTTCAAGCATCGCAACGATGTCTGCATTTGATTTGCCCAGGTATATTTTCAGGTCGTTGAAGGCATCATCAGAATACAGAATGTCCAATTCCAAATAAGTATAATCTATATACTTCCGAATCTTATTCTCAACAGCCTTATTTTGCCATTTGCCGATATTCTCTTCTAGTGGAGATATATGCACTATCTTAATTTTTGCATTAAAAGGTTTGGCAATTTCCGTTAGCTTAGAAATGGCCCCAAGGTCTTCTTCTTCAAGATCTGTGGCATAAACAATGGTTTTAATTCCTGAATGACTTGCATCGCCGGGAATAGATAAAACCGGGCAAGGTGATTGTTCGACTAATTGTTTGGTCGTATTTCCTATAATGACTTCTCTTAAGATACTACCACCTTTCATTCCTGTAATAATTAAAAAAGCTCCAATCTCATTTGCCTTTGAAACAATACCTTCAACTACAGACTTGTTTTCAATGGCCTCTATTAGAATAGTTAAGCTCTTAAAATCATCGTTTAAAGTTGTCTCACAGAAACTGGTAAGTTTTGAGTGATGCTTTTTAAAAGCATCACCTTCAATATCCGGAAATGCGTCTTCGCCCTTTAAGCTTACATTGTCCAACAATGTTGGATAGTCAAATACATGGACAACTAACAATTTAGCATTCATTTTAGTACTCATAGCGCAAGCATACTTTAATGCTGCTATTGAGTTTTTCGAATAATCTGTAGCGTATAGGATAGTCTTCATTTTGTACCTTCTTATATCTTATGTGGTACAAATTACCTCATATTAAAGTGTCTACCTATGACCTTGGTCAGATTGCATTATTTCTGATAAATATCTTTTCTTTCAGAGGTAGAGCAGCCTGCATTCCTTCGGAACGTAAATCTGCCTTAGGCTAGGGAGTCTAGGGATGTCTGGCCGAGCATTACCGAGTTCAACATATATATTGATCGAAAGTACTTTGCGAAACAAAACGAGACCATTTCATGACCCCTCGACTCCACTCGGGGTGACAAAATAAAGTTGCTCGATATGACACCTAAGAAACAACCAATGAAAGGTAGAACGCAGACAGGAGATGTCAGGTCGAGCGGAGTCGAGACCGTATTAAGGATTAAGCCAACTTAGCAGTGTTCTTAGCAGTCTTAAAAGACAATTCCTTTTTAATTCTGCTATTCTTAAAACGATA
>NZ_JBATLB010000191.1:0-5832 GCF_049669965.1 Muriicola sp.
TGACTATGCTGTGCGAATTCCTCCCGGCAGTAATTCGGATGCCTTGTGTGAGACCATTATCACCTGGCAACTTGCCGAGAAAGAATTTGCCACCCGAGGATTAGATTCGGACCAGACGGTATCTGCCATAAAAGCGACCGAAAAAATGCTCAATATTATCTAACCAGACAAACAAACTCACTTACATGAAGTTAAATATTGCACTATTGGCCGGCGACGGGATTGGTCCGGAAGTAATAGACCAGGCCGTCAAAGTATGTAATGCCATCGCGGTAAAGTATCAACACGAATTAAATTGGCGGCCTGCTTTAACAGGCGCTGCGGCTATCGATGCAGTAGGCGATCCCTATCCTGATGAGACCCATGAGATTTGTGCCAGTTCGGATGCGGTTTTATTTGGTGCTATTGGGCATCCCAGGTTTGATAATGATCCCTCTGCCAAGGTAAGACCGGAGCAAGGGCTGTTGAAAATGCGTCAAAAACTGGGATTGTTTGCCAATGTTCGCCCCACCTTTACCTTTCCCTCCCTGATAGATAAATCGCCGTTAAAAAGGGAGCGTATAGAGGGTACCGACCTTGTTTTTCTCCGGGAACTAACAGGCGGTATTTATTTCGGTAAAAGAGGCCGGGAAGACAATGGAAATACTGCGTATGACACCTGTACATACACGCGCAAGGAGGTACAAAGACTGGCTGTCAAAGGCTTTGAAATGGCCATGAAGCGGTCCAAGAAACTGTGTTGCGTGGATAAGGCCAATGTGCTCGAATCGTCACGACTATGGCGGGAGACTGTTCAGGCCATGGAAAAAGACTATCCCGAAGTAACGGTTTCTTATGAATTTGTAGATGCGGTAGCTATGCGATTAGTGCAATGGCCGAAAGCCTATGATGTCTTGATCACGGAAAATCTGTTTGGTGATATCCTTACAGATGAGGCCTCAGTAATCTCCGGCTCCATGGGATTGATGCCCTCAGCCTCTATTGGAGATGCCATAGGCCTGTATGAACCCATTCATGGCTCCTATCCTCAGGCTGCCGGTAAAGACATCGCTAATCCTCTGGCTACAGTTTTATCTGCAGCCATGATGTTTGAAGACTTTAATCTAACCGAAGAGGCTCAGGCTATCCGGGATGTGGTAAACAAATCGCTTTCAGAAGGCATTGTCACCGAAGATCTCGCTGATGGCCAAAAGGCTTATAAAACCAGTGAAGTGGGCGATTGGCTTGCCAAAAATCTTTAACTTCTGTAATTCCTTTTCTACAAGATATATTCCGTGCTTGTAAAGTTCGATAATTTGGTCTCCAGAAGCTGGTTCACGGTTTCCTTATTGATCTCATTGTCCTTAAAGGCCAGGAAAGTTCGGATGGAAAATGAACGCAGGGCATCGTGCACACTGAGTGTTGATTGAGCAGAGTCCTTTCTTCCCGTAAATGGATATACATCCGGGCCCCGTTGACAGGAACTGTTGAGGTTTACCCGGCAAACCAGGTTGGCCAATGTGTCAATTAAAGGCGCCAGGGCATATACATCTCTTCCGAAAAGACTTACCTGCTGCCCATAATTGCTCGCAGCCATATCATCCAAAGGCTCTTCAATATCCTGGAATGAAAGGACGGGTATCACAGGTCCAAATTGTTCTTCCTGATATACGCGCATGTCTTTAGTGACCGGATACAACACTGCCGGCCAGATATAATTGTCAAAATGTTTTCCCCCTTTTTTATTGATGATCTTAGCACCTTTTGCAAGGGCATCATCTATCAATTCTTGTATATATGCGGGCTTATCGGGCTCTGGTAAAGGCGTTAGCTTCACACCCTTTTCCCAGGGGTTGCCAAATTTCATAGCGTCTACGCGAGCTGCAAATTCATCCAGAAATTTCTTTTGTACATCTTCGTGAACGTATACGATCTTAAGCGCTGTACAACGTTGCCCATTAAAAGACAGGGTGCCGGTAAGACATTCCTCAATGGTAAGATCCATATCAGCATCGGGTAAGATTATGGCAGGATTCTTCGCTTCCAGTCCCAGCACAAGTCGTAATCGGTTGCTTTTTGGATGCTGATCTTGCAAGGCATTGGCCGACTTGCTATTCCCGATTAAAGCTAAAACATCTACTTTCCCTGTTTTCATAATTGGTGCGGCAACCGTTCTTCCGCGTCCGAACAGAATATTTACCACGCCTTTTGGAAAGCTGTTTTTAAAGGCTTCCAACAAAGGAGTGATCAGCAGCACTCCAAATTTTGCCGGTTTAAAAATTGCCGTATTCCCCATAATAAGGGCCGGGATCAATAAGGCAAATGTTTCGTTTAGGGGGTAGTTATAGGGCCCCAGACAAAGTACAACCCCTAAAGGACCCCTTCGGATGTGTGCATAAACCCCTTCGTGTTGCTGAAATTTTGCCGAATTCCTGTCTAGTTGCTTATAATCCTCAATGGTATCGTAGATGTAATCTACTGTACGATCGAATTCTTTCTGAGAGTCTGGCAGGGATTTTCCAATTTCCCACATAAGCAGTTTTACGATCTCTTCGCGCTTGGTTTTCATCTGGGTCACAAACTTTTCCATGCACTCAATGCGATCTCTTACCTTCATGGTGGGCCATGTACCCTTACCCTGATCATAGGCCTTTAAAGCCCCTTCCAAAGCCATCAGGGCCTCTTTCTCGCCCAGATCGGGGATACTGCCCAATAAGGTTCTCTTGTACGATGCAGAAGATGAAATTGTTGAATATACCTCTGTAGTTGAACCTTTCCATGAGATGAGCTCTCCGTTTACGAGATAGGTTTTTTGATGTATTTCTTTTTTTACCTGAAACTCTTCAGGAATAATGGATACTTCTGTAGACATAATTGTATATTTTCTTTTATAGCAATGTAAAGATACGTCAAAACAAATGCTTTATACAATTGGTTTCATAGCCGTCATAGAGGCGCGTAACCTGGCGCCAACAGTTTCAACAGGATGTTCTCTCAAGGCCTTGTTTACCTGTATAAGCTTTGCGTTAGATACACCGTTGTCTTTACCTGCTCCGTACCCCTTTCCAATAACATCTATATCTACCTTTTTCATGAAGTCCTTCAGCAAAGGTTTGCAGGCATGATCAAATAAATAGCATCCGTATTCAGCTGTATCCGAGATAACCCTATTCATTTCAAATAGCTTTTTACGTGCTATGGTATTGGCAATAAGAGGGGTCTCATGTAAGGACTCATAATAAGCAGATTCTCCGATTATACCAGAAGCTGTCATGGCCTCATAAGCCAACTCCACCCCTGCCCTTACATAGGCAACCATCAAAACTCCATGATCATAGTACTCTTGTTCTGAGATCTTTTCATCTCCCGCTTTTGTCTTTTCGAAGGCGGTTTTGCCCGTGGCCGCTCTCCAGCTTAGTAAATTCTTATCATCATTGGCCCAGTCTTCCATCATCGTTTTAGAAAAATGACCACTCATAATGTCGTCCATATGCTTTTGGAATAAAGGACGCATTATATCCTTCATTTCCTCGGATAGATCGAAGGCTTTTATTTTAGCAGGATTAGACAGCCTGTCCATCATATTAGTGATCCCACCGTATTTTAATCCTTCGGTAATGGTCTCCCATCCGTATTGAATAAGTTTTGAAGCATATCCCGGTTCTATACCTTTTTCGATCATCTTGTCAAAACAAAGAATGGATCCTGTCTGTAACAAGCCACAAAGAATGGTCTGTTCTCCCATAAGATCTGACTTCACTTCTGCCACAAATGAGGATTCCAGAACTCCTGCTTTATGCCCCCCGGTTGCTGCTGCATATGCCTTTGCCTGTGAAAGGCCCTTTCCCTCAGGATCATTTTCTGGATGCACGGCAATTAGGGTAGGCACTCCAAATCCTCTTTTGTATTCTTCCCTTACCTCAGACCCTGGACTTTTAGGAGCCACCATGATCACCGTAAGATCTTTTCGGACCTGCATCCCTTCTTCCACAATATTAAAACCATGAGAATAGGATAAGGTTGCCCCTTTTTTCATCAGTGGCATCACGGTTTGAACCACATTTGTATGTTGTTTATCCGGGGTAAGATTGATCAGCAGATCTGCACCTGGCACAAGTTCTTGGTAGGTACCTACCGTAAACCCATTTTCCGTGGCGTTTACATATGAGGCTCTTTTTTCTTTAATGGCTGCTTCTCTCAGCGTATAGGCGATATCTAAACCAGAATCGCGCATATTCAACCCCTGATTTAAACCCTGGGCTCCGCAACCTATGATCACGATCTTTTTTCCTTTGAGAGCGGTTACTCCATCTGCAAATTCCGTGGAATCCATAAAACGGCATTTCCCCAATTGCTGCAATTTATCCCGTAATGAAAGCGTATTAAAATAATTTGTCATCCGTAAAGTTGGTTTATCGTATGTTATTCATTGTTTTCATATTCATTTAATAATGCCGAAATGGGCATGGCAGCCTTGGTTACTGCTATCCTTCCCGTTCTGACGAATTGCATGATTCCAAAGGGCTCCAGCAGATCGTGCATTTCATCTATTTCGTGTCGTCTGCCCGACTTTGCCAGGACAAAAAAGTCTCTGGAAACGGTAACGATCTGTGAATTGCTTTCCTTTATGATGTTTTGTATCTGTCGCTCATCAAAAAGCAAATGTGAGGCTATTTTAAACAAAGCAGATTCCTGGTAAATGATCTCTTCATCCGTGTGATAAAAGGCCTTGATCACCTCAATTTGTTTCTCGATCTGAGCTACGATCTTACGTGTCCAATCTTCAGTGGTGTACACCACAATTGTAAATTTAGAAACATGCTCAATCTCTGATTTAGAAACATTTAAGCCCTCTATATTAATGTGACGCTTTAAAAATATCCCTGATATTCTGTTGAGTAATCCTACGTTATTCTCCGAATACACCGAGATGGTAAACCATTTTTGTTCCATCGGGTTTTATTTTAGTCTGATATCTGATACTGAAGCACCTGAAGGGATCATAGGAAAAACATTATCCTCCTTTTCAACTTTAACTTCTAAGAAATAAGGCTCCTTACTGGCGATCATTTCCTGAACTGCCGACTTTAGGTTTTTACGTTCAGAAACTCGCTGTGCCTTGATATGATACCCTTCGGCTATCTTGACAAAATCCGGGTTTGTCATTACCGTAGACGCATACCTGCTTTCGAAGAACAATTCCTGCCATTGGCGAACCATCCCTAAGTGCTCATTATTAAGTACTACAATCTTTACAGCGGTTTTATTCTGAAAAATAGTAGCAAGTTCCTGAATGGTCATTTGATATCCCCCATCTCCAATGATTGCCACCACCTCTCTGTCTACAGCACCCATTTTTGCGCCAATAGCAGCGGGCAAGGCAAAGCCCATCGTCCCTAAACCTCCTGAGGTTATATTACTTTTAGACTGGGCGAACTTGGCATAGCGGCATGCAACCATCTGGTGCTGTCCTACATCTGAGACAATGACAGCCTTATTCTTAGAGGCTTTATTGATCTCTTCAATTACTTCCCCCATGGTTAGTCCGTCTTTGGTGGGGTGAAGATCTCTTTCAATGACCGCCTTAAATTCTTCTTCGTACTTCTCCTTGAACTTCTGTAGCCATGCTGCATGGCTGTTATTTTGGATCTTGGGCAGCAGCTTAGCCAGTGTTTCCTTGGCATTGCCTAAAAGGGCCACATCGGCCATTACATTCTTATTGATCTCTGCCGGGTCTATTTCAAGGTGAATGACCTTGGCTTGCTTGGCGTAGGTATCGAGACTTCCGGTTACCCGATCATCGAATCGCATCCCAATGGCGACCAAAACATCACACTCGTTGGTAAGCACGTT
>NZ_JBATLB010000192.1:0-2228 GCF_049669965.1 Muriicola sp.
AGCCATTTGCCGCAAACGGATTTGCAGAATCCTAATAACCCTCATGGGAAACCTGCCTGCCGTATGGTAGGTGAAAAAGGAAACGCTGACGCGTTCTTATTTTTTTATTCCCAAAGCTCTTTCAAACTGAGTTTGTGTCGCTCCTAACACGTACGGATTTGCAGAATCCTAGTACAACCTCCGCTGGAAATTGAAAGCCCTAATGGCTGCGCCATCAGTAGGCCTATTTATTTTCACGCTTATGCCAGTCAAAGACTGGCAATGTGTTCAAATAAATAAGCCTGAAAATCTTTCGATTTTCAGGCTTTCTGCTTGTCGGGATGACAGACCTAAGAATAAGGTCATAACACACTCTATACCAATACTTTACCTTGCTAATGTTAAGCTGTACACCTCTTTGCGATTTTTAATACAAATTAGCACAAGGGATGTAATTCTTTACCTTATAAATTTAGGAAAACCAATTATTATATCAAAACTAATCAAGGAGCTATATCCGAAATCGATTAGGTTCATAAAACATTGGTTTTAAAGGACGGTATGATTCTCACAAATCAACTATTGTGAGTTCCTTATTATGTCCTATAAAAAATATAGATTCCGATTATGAAATTATGTTTGTTGGATGACATTTTCTTAATCCTGTTTGTATTGGCGAATTGGGTCTATATCGAGACGTCGTCGTTGTTCAATTTATTCCACCGATATCTTACGTATTCTATGGTTATTTGCATCGGCCACATATATTGACCCTTTTGAATCAAAAGCTAAACCATAGGGAACACCAAATTTTGCTATTTCTATATTACCATCTTGATTTCCTTGTGTACTTCCTGCAAAGTTACTTACCTCACCTGAGCGAGAAATTGCTTGTATTCTAGTACTATTGTCTCCAACATACACAACTCCCTTATAATCTACAGCGATTCCCATAGGTTCCGAAAATTCACCAGCAATACCTGCAATAGTTTTAACATGACCATTTGGGGCAATTTTCCGTATTTTGTTATTTAAATTGTCTGACACAAAAACATTTCCGTATGTATCTACCGCTAATCGTTTAGGAAGTGAAAAATTTGCCTCTTCTCCTAAACCATTAGCAAACCCCTGCCTACTGCCCGCTAGTGTTGTGACATAGCCAAAATGCCATATTTTCCTGATTCTATGATTAAACTGATCGGCCACATATACATTTCCGTCATTATCTATTGCAACGTCTGAAGGGCGATTGAATTTGCAAGTTTCTGGAATACCATCTAAATAACCCAATGTACTTCCTGCAAGAGTGCTCACAATACCGTTGGGCGTAATTTTCCTGATTTTATTATTATAGGTATCAGCTACGTATACATACCCATTTTTAGTGACCGCTATACCAAATGGGGCATTGAATTTTGCATCAGCAGATTTACCATCTGCAAAGCCCTGTGTACTTCCTGCCAGGGTGGTTACAATACCTGAACGGGTTATTTTTCTGATTTTATGATTAAAATAATCAGCGACATAAACATTTCCATTTCCATCCACTGCCACTGCAAAAGGTCCGCCAAATTGAGCATTAGGTCCTTGTCCATCTGCATAGCCAGAAGTACTCCCTGCCAGTGTATTTACAAAATAACTACCGGTAGTATAGTCTCTCGACCTACTTAGGGAAATAGTATCATTTAAGGTTGAACCGTACTCAATTACTTCATCAGTCTTACTGCAACTAAAACTAATGAAAGCCAGTACTACTGCTATTTTATATATTATTTTCATATTCTTGATTGTTAAACGTTGATAATTCACATCAAATTAAAAACCCCAGAGCTACCCCTGGGGAATCTAATTCTACTCTTGTGTAATCTTTAGAATTCTATTGTTGCTTCTATCGGCCACATACAAATCTCCAAATGCATCAATTGTAATTCCTTGTGGTTGATTAAACTGCGTAGTGGTTCCATCGCCTGCTAAAGTGGTCACATTACCTTCGGGAGATATTTTACGTATCCTGTTATTGCTAACATCGGTTACATAGATATCTCCTTGTTTATCTACTGTAATCCCAGTAGGAAAACTGAATTGTGCAGCTGTACCTTGCCCATCGGCAAAACCAGAAGTGCTTCCAGCAAGTGTGGTAACATCACCATTAGGCGCTATTTTACGTATTAAACCAACGGAACTATCGGTTATATATAAATTATCTTCTTTGTCTATGGCAATTCCGTATGGGTTGTTAAATCTTGCAT
>NZ_JBATLB010000193.1:0-2106 GCF_049669965.1 Muriicola sp.
CAATTTTTTAGGTGTTGATGTGGACTCCTATTACAACGTGGATATTACTCCGATTGGAGCAGGTGATATTACCATAGATGTGGCAGCAGTGGTTGCTCAGGCTGTATCTGATGCCCAAGATAATACGGTGGCTACAACTGCAACTACCATTTTTGATAATGTTCCTCCGACCATCTCGATAGGTGCGCCGAGTGTAGCCAGCACTTCTGCGGGCCCTGTGAGTTATACGATCACCTATACAGGAGCAAGTGCTGTAAGCTTAGTTCCTGGAGACATTACGTTGAACACAACAGGAACAGCCACGGGAACGGTAGCGGTAACGGGCACAGGAAATGTAACTCGTACTGTTACAATTAGTGGTATTACTGGGGATGGTACCTTAGGGATCACCATTGCAGCGGCCACGGCGACTGATGGAATAAACACAGCCCCTGGTGCAGGTCCAAGTACGACCTTTACGGTTGATAATACAGGTCCGACAGGATATACCGTAACAATAAACCAAGATCCAATAAATACAAGTAATGAAACTTCTATAAGTTTTACTTTTAGTGGTGCACAAGTTAATTCCATCTATAATTTCACATTTACCAGCACAGGTGGCGGTACTCCGGTAACAGGAACTGGCACGATTGTATCTCCCGGCGAAACCATACCCGGTATTGATCTTAGTGGCTTGGGGGATGGCACTATAAACCTGAGTGTCACTTTAACCGATGCCTTAGGAAATACAGGAAGTGCAGCTACAGACTCAGTTACAAAAGTATCAGATGCTATAAGCATCAATGATGTAACCCAGGTAGAACTCAATTCGGGTACTTCTTTATTTATCTTTACAGTAAGTGTAGATGGTGGGGGCAATGCGGCAAGCAATATTAACTTCACGTATAATACGGCGAACGGCACGGCAACTGCCGGGAGTGATTATGTTGCGGTAGTTGGTGGTACAGGAACGATCACCGCCGGTACGAATAGCACGACAATATCTGTTACGGTAAACGGCGATACTACTGTAGAGGGAAATGAGACATTTTTAGTAAACTTAAGTGCTCCTGTGAATGCAACTATTAATGATGCGCAAGGGCAGGGGACCATCACCAATGATGATACCGCAGGGGTAATAATTACTCCAACCTCCGGCCTTGTCACCACAGAAGATGGCGAGAGCGATATTTTTACTATTACCTTAACGGCACAACCAACCGCTAATGTTATAATTCAACTAAGTAGTTCGGATACCAGTGAAGGAACTGTACCGGCAAGTGTAACAATTTTACCGGGCCAATGGAACACTGGTGTGGATGTCATAGTAACAGGGGTAGATGATGCCATTTTAGATGGTGATATTGCTTTTACCATAGTAACAGGAAATATAAGTTCTGGAGATGCTGCTTTTAATGCATTGACGGGTGCTAGTGTTGCCGATGTATCTGTTACTAATACGGACGATGATACGGCTGCCGTTACAATAGCGGATGTAGGTGGACTAGAAAATGGTGGCCCCATAACAGTTACCGCGATCTTAGATAATGCCACCCCGGGTGGATTTACGGTAGACGTTTCTACTTCCGATGGTTCCGCAGTAGCCGGATCTGATTATAGCGCAATAGTTAGTCAAACCCTCACCTTTGTTGGTACGCCCGGAGAACAACAAACCTTTACAGTAAGCCCCATTGGAGATACTAATGTGGAGGCTAATGAAACCTTAACGATCTCAATGTCAAATCTTGCCAGTACCATATTGCCTGTAAACATCACTGATGTGGCAACGGTAACGATCAATAACGATGACAGTGCAACCCTTTCCATAGATGATCCTACTCCCATTGCGGAAGGAAATTCAGGAATTCAAACCATAGTATTTACGGTAACCCTTGGCCAGTCAGATCCAAATAATCCTATTTCTGTCAATTATTTGATCAGTGGAGGAAATGAAGACACTAACACCGGAACTCTTAATTTTATTGCTGGAGATATAGATCTGGACAGGACTATTTCGGTTACGACCAATGGTGACACCGTTGTGGAAGGGGATGAAACCATATCTGTGACCCTCAGTAATCCCAGTATTAATGCCATTCTTACAAAGTCTATAGGCAGCAGTAG
>NZ_JBATLB010000194.1:0-4955 GCF_049669965.1 Muriicola sp.
GCCTATGGTCTATGCTCCCGAAATTCAGGAGCTGCTTAACTCCAACCAGTTAGATACGGCAGAAGTAAAAATTATACTAAGAGATGGCGATGTTATTTTTTCCGAAAGTAATACAAAAGCGCTGCCTTGCAAGGAATTTGTCGTAGAGGGAATCATACAAGAGAAAGAAGCTTCACTATTATTTAAAAATTGTTCGACCACTACTATTTTGCAATCGTTTGCATATAAAACACGCTAAGATTTAACCATCTAATAGCTGCGTTTTCTTTGATTTTTTATACGTTCCCATTAAACGGTCCCAGAAGGTAAAATACAAACCATAATTTACCCTTGCATTTTGGTGATGGTAGTTGTGGTCTGCGGCCGAATTTTGCCATTTACCTAAGTACAGTTGCTCTATATTGTAACCTAAATGGATATAGACATCATACAGGGTCATAAAGGTTATAAATACGATCAGTGCATTTTGATGCCAGGGGATACAAAAAATAATAACAGGTATAACTCCCATGCTAATAATAGCTTCCAAAGGATGAAATGAAAAAGCAGCCCAGGGAGTAGGGTTGGTAAATTGATGGTGTACCTTGTGGACCAAAGAGAATAGTTTCTTATGGTGAATAAGTCGGTGGGTCCAATAAAAATAGGTGTCATGTATAATCACCATAAGCAAGAAGCTTACTATGAAATAGGCAATTCCATAATCCGAAATAGCTCCGTAATGCAAGGTAATGCCACTCTGCAACCAATCAAGAAAAAGCCAAATACCAGTGCCATATAAAAGAAGGCTTACTAGCGAATAAAGAATCTCTTTTAAGATCTGCTTTTTATCAGGTCGTTTTTTTTGGATCTTTTTCCCCCTAACTTTTTTTTCGATCAGCACATAATAGAACAAAAAGGGAATACCCGCAAGAATCAAATACCTGATCACAAATAATAGGGATACAAGCAACCAAAGTTCGAGGGATGATTCTTGTAGTTTCATGCCGTATAGGTTGGGCAACCGGCCGCTGTCATAGTGGCCAGTAAGTTATCAATCTTTGGATCGAGGATGTTACCCGACTTTTTATGACAAAATGTACATGGGTTAATATCTCCGTCCGTATCTACATAAAGTCCTTTTTTTCCGGCACTAAAGCAGCCCTGACGTCTTTGGTAATACCCGTGGTAGGTTATAATTGGGTACGAACTAAAATTATCTGAGAAGTTCATTTTTAAAAAAACAGATTCCAGCAGTCTTATTTGTTCCGTACCCAGGGTAACATCGGTACTCTTGTAATGGCCAACAGCCTTTGGCTCAAGAAATTGCACAAAATGTACTCCGGTTTCTTTTGCCAGATCCATGTAGCGTTGGATATTTTCCTCGCTGACAAATTCTTTTCTCATACAGATTGAATAGGCAACCACCAGTCCGCTGTTCAAGGCATTCCTGGCTCCTTCTTGCGCCCAGTAGAATGCGTCCTTAAAATTCCTGAATTTATTGTGTTCCTCTGCACTAAAATGATCCAGGCTGATAAATACCCCGGTGAGTCCTGCTTGTTTTAATCGCCTGGCATTTATCGCCGTAAGTTTCAGCCCTGAAGTATTCATCCAAAAATTGGTTCCACTAGCCGATCTTTTCATAAGAGATAGCAAGATATCTACCTTAAGCATAGGCTCCCCTCCCGTAAAATGTATCTGGGCAGTACCTAATTGTTGAATCCTGTGCACAATGCCGTGCAGCGTGTCCTCAGAAAGCACGTCTTTCTTGTTGAGATTATCCCATTCATAACAATGCTCGCACTGCAGGGCACACTTCTTGGTGATGGCCAGAAAGACATGATTAAAGCGGTATGCTGGAGAATTCGTTTTTTTAAACTCATTCAATTCAGAGGCAATAAACTGTTCGTAAACTGTACTTCGCCAACCGGGAGTATACAGGCCCATATAGTATTTACCATCTACATAGGCCATTTTCTTCAGCCTTTGATTTCCTAAAAACCTTCTTCTTAACTTTATTAGATATTGTAGCCCCAGAAACCAGTCTATCGGATTCTTATATTCCCTTATAAGCACCTTTATCAGCGTTAGTTTTAGTCTAAAATGAATCCAATTTAAAAAGAAACCAGACCGCATGCTTTTAGGGTTTTGGTTCCTGGATTGCTCCTCTAGAACCTTTCTTTCATTGCCGAACTGCCATTCTTCTCCGCCGGTAAATGGCAACGTATTTATATCTCTTCTATTGAACAACATAGCTAGCTTCTTTTAATTGTAAGACCTTTAGGGTTCGATGATATTCATTTTCAGAAAACCTTGTAAACGTACCAGGATTCCTGAATTTTTGAAGTTCTGTAAAGTCGGGAATTCCCTCATAGTCCCTTATATAAGTATAATAGCCGCGGTTCTTTAAGAAATATGAGCGCAATGTTTGCTTATCCGCTGCGGTGGGTAAATAGCTTATTTCTACCGCGTCTCCTATCTCTTTCTGTGTTAAATACTGCCCGTCCTGCGACGCCAATAGGTGCGCTACATCTTCTCCTGTATTGGTTGTGGCAACCACTGGGTCTAAAAGTTTAATTTCAAAGGGCAGCTCTTCAGAATAGTCGATTCCAACGTAATCTACTTCCCAGAACATGTAGCCAGTCTCTAGTTTTATTTCAACCACATCCTCTTCAATTCCTTGAAGATCTAATTTGATCCCCAGGTCCCTGAATGACAGAGGTCCAACAGACGCTAGTTTCTCTACTTCTTTCCAGACACCTTTGCGCTTTACAGAAACGGTTAAAGGGATATGCTGCTCCCCGGACCAGGTAAGGGCCTCTTCTTTGGTGCTTTCTTGTTGCGATTTCTGAAAGGTATTGTAATAGCTCCCAAACTTTTGATTGAATTTACCGAATACATAGTCGAGCCACAGCGAGTTTTTTGCCCTGAGAAATAGTTTGGCCTCGTGGGCATCGGTCGGTCTTGTAAAGGTAAGAACCACATTGCGGGTATTATCAGAATTGGTGACAGGGGTGTCGAACATATACGAACTAGCATCGACGGTGAGTGCTGGTTCTAAATTGTTTATGGTACCATCTAGCAAGGCTTTAACCGGACTTTCCAGATCCCTATAAAGTAATATTTGGCCCTTTTTGTCTGCCAAGGCCGTTGTATTCTTAGGGTGGCTAATTTCCATGAGCTGCGCAAGATCAGTATGTTGTATCTCCAGGAGTTCGTTGGTGATTCGGATGTTTAGTTTCCCGTCCGTCTCCTTTAATGCAGGCAAGGGAAGATAATCTGTCTCTTGTGCATTTTTAATGATGTTGCCCGGATACAATTCACCGGAAAACACATATTCATTACCATTTTTGACATAAATAAAGGGACAGGAGCTTTTTAAAGCCGCATAAATGGCCAGGATAAGAACAAGGGCACCTAATGTACCTAAGGCGGCATGTACTATGGAGGTTGTTCCATCACTATAAGCAATCCCCATTTCCTCTATTTCACTAAAAGGAATTACAGTGTATGAGAGAGAAAGCGGTTCTCCTTCCTTCAAATAAATATGAACTTCATTTAAAGGGTTTTTTAGGCCTGGTTTATAGCGATATGATCTTTTTGTTTCAACCTGCCGCTTAGCCGTATGTTCTTCAGAAAGCATGGTTACGGTGCCCGATAATTCCAGGTTGTCTTCGTTTACAACCGGATTTTCTAAATGCAGGGATGCATTATTCTTGTGTAAGACAATATATTTCTGAGCCTCATTAAACGCCTTAATTTGTTGGGCAGTTTCGGCATAATCCTGTTGAGGAACGGTCTTAAGGCGATAATAAGAACATCCTGTGATTAAGTTGAGCATGGCAAGCGTCAATAGCACGGACAGTGCAGATCTAAGCTTTTGGTGCTTTTTAAAATAATACAGCGGTTGGAATTCTAAAGTGGCTTTTGTTTTCATACTAGGAAGTTTTTGATTGTTGGATCTAAAACCATTGCGATTAATTGAATGTATCTAATGGGCCGACGTGAGACAACACGAAGCTAAAACAACTGCCAATGAAGAGTGTCCGGAATTATGGTAGTTGCAAGAATCAGGATACTTTCAGGTACTGATCCCGGTATTCTGAAGGTGTCTGTCCCCCAAATTTCTTAAAAGCACTATAGAAAGTAGATTTTGAATAAAAGCCGCATTCCAGTCCGATAGCTACAATAGTATACTGTCCAAAACTGGCATCAGACAATAGTTTTTTCGATTGAGTAATACGGAATTCATTAATATAATCCGAAAAGTTTTGTCCCCCGTACGTATTTATCAATTTTGATAAATGACTCGTACTCATGGATACCTCTTCGGCTAGTTTTTCTAAACTCAGCGTAGGATCGAGGTATTTTTGATTTTCAACAATATACCGCTGCAAAGATTTGAAAGCCTCGCTGTGCTTTTCGTTGGTGAAACTGGATTTCTTTGGTTCTTTTTTCTGAATGGAATCCTCCACAAGAAATTTATGACTAAACGACTTACGGAGCAGTATCCTGTCCTGAATGATCGTATACCGAAATAGACCCTGGTACCCTATCCAATACAATAATACAGAGGTTGCTAAACGCAGTGGGTAACGTGCTGCTTCACTTCCAGTAGTATTGAGTACCACAATGGCAATTATCCATAGCACAAAAACTGTAACCCCAAGGAGGAGAAAGAGTTTAATCCATCTTATATCATCGTAGTCCAATATGTCCTTGTAGAGATGAGACCTGCGGAATACCAGATGTATTGCTTTAATAAAAATAAATAGGGAGAATGTGGCATTTATTATTTCTTCCCAGACAGTGTAGCTTTCAATAATTTCAGAATCCCAATTCCCATCTAAATAGCTTACCATGATGATGAGCCCAACTCTAATAAGCAGTTCAAAGAACAGTAAGAACAATGCCGGCTTGAGGAAAGTAAGTATGCGCTCCTGTACATTTAGATAATTTACAAGAAAGGAATAGAATAC
>NZ_JBATLB010000195.1:0-4074 GCF_049669965.1 Muriicola sp.
ATGTATGCATCCCGACTTTTCTAAAGAGATCCCTATCCTAAACTCCATGTTCGAAAAGATTGGGGAGGTACTTCCCGAGGAGAAATCCTTTATTGTTATGGGGCAGATCTGTATAGATAAAGCATACCGGGGAAAGGGAATTTTTAGGGGACTATACAAGACTATGAAAAAATCTCTAGGGTCATCTTTCGAAATAATCGTGACAGAAGTAGATGGTACAAATCTTCGCTCTTTGAATGCCCACTATGCCATAGGATTTAGTCATCTATTACACTACTGTGCTGATGGTCGCGAATGGCATCTAATATCTCTGATTACAAAATAATTTATCGTAAAAGAAGTTTTTTTTATTGTTTATCAATATTTTTTATATATTTGTTATCGTTAAACAATAATTAATATGAAAACGTTATTTAAAATTTTATATGCTCTTAGTATAGTCTGGATTTTGGGAGCTGCCATTAAGTTCATTGAATATCTAAGTGTTTTAGCAAGGTTTGCTCATGATTTAGTGCTATTTTCTGATCGTGATTTTAATTTAAATATAACTTTGATTATTGCTTTGGTCAATGCTTTACTAACAATATATATTCTATTTCATTTATTTAAATTTACTAAAAGCATCAAGCAGATCTCAGCAAATGTATTGTTCAGCCAAGAAAATGGAAAAGCTTTTAATGCCATTGGAAGGGCTTTTATTTACTATGCTATATTGAAATTTATTGTTGGGGTTGTTAGTAGTATATCCAATTCTATTGAAAATGAAGTATTCTCTTCTTACAATTTTGGGCGCATCTTAGGTGAGCAGATGGCCGCAAGATTGCCGTTGTTAATGTTCTCCCTTTTCCTGTTGATCATTTCTAAGTTAATGAAGGATGGGTATGAATTGAAAAATGAAAATGATCTAACTATTTAAATAACAATATCCTATGAAAATGTTTGGTCCAAGATCCTTATCATACTATTTGTTCTATTTAAGTCGAATAGCGGCGATCACAAGTGCTGCTTTAATATCTTTTATTCTTGTCTCGTTAGCAACAGGGAATTTCAAAATGGTGGATAATCAATTTCAAATAGCCTTACCACTTATGTCTGAAACATTTATAAAAGGATTCTACGAGACAAATATTATACTTACGATAACCCTGGCGATGCTATTCTTTGCCATCTTTTTTTATTTACTTTCTAACATTCTGAAAACATTTAAGGCGGAAAAACTATTTACACAGAAGGCCATTAAACAACTTTATTATTTCGCGATTTTAAATCTTTTTATAGGCCCTTCCCTATACTTTGTTATTCACTTCATTATGAAAAAATCGAGTTTTAATGATGCTCATAATTTGATACTTAGCTTATTACTTGGTGTGTTTGTATTATTTATCAGGGCAGTTTTTAAGAGGGGATTTAATGTTCAAAATGAAAACGATCTAACAATCTAAGTATGGGAATTGTAATCAACTTAGATGTGATGTTGGCCAAACGCAAGATGAAGAGCACTGAATTGGCAGAAAAAGTTGGTATTACAACTGCTAACTTATCAATTTTAAAAACCGGAAAAGCAAAAGCGATCCGTTTTTCCACTTTGGAAGCCATATGCAAGGCCTTGGATTGCCAGCCTGCGGATATATTAGAATACAAGGAAGAATAAAAAAAGCCATGCGTTGCATGGCTTTTAATCTATATAAGAAGATCTATTTTAGTCAACCAAAACAATCACTTTGTTGTCTCTCATTTCCATAGTTCCGCTGGAAATTGGCAGGGCCATCTTTCCATCCGCACTTTTGATGAATTTTAAAGCATACTCTTCAGAAAGGTTCACTTCTCCTCCTATTTTTACATTCCCTTGCTGCAAAAGAGAGACAATGGGTGCGTGGTTATCCAGGACCTGAAATTCTCCATTCACTCCGGGAACCGTTACGGAAGTAACGTCGCCAGAAAAAAGGGTAGCTTCGGGAGATACTATTTCTAAATGCATATTCGTTTTGTTCTAAACTTCAGCCAGCATTTTCTCACCGGCCTCAATGGCTTCCTCAATAGTTCCTTTAAGGTTAAAGGCAGATTCCGGAAGGTGATCTAATTCCCCATCCATGATCATATTAAATCCTTTAATGGTTTCCTTAATATCAACCAGCACTCCTGGAATCCCTGTAAATTGTTCAGCCACATGGAAAGGTTGAGAAAGGAAACGTTGTACCCTTCTTGCGCGTCCTACAGCCAGTTTATCTTCTTCGGATAATTCTTCCATTCCCAGAATGGCAATGATATCCTGAAGCTCTTTATATCGTTGCAATAACTCTTTTACGTTCTGTGCACACGTATAATGTTCTTTTCCTAATACTTCTGCTGTAAGGATCCTGGAGGTAGAATCTAGCGGATCTACCGCAGGGTAAATCCCTAATTCAGCGATCTTTCTGGACAATACCGTAGTTGCATCTAAGTGAGCAAAGGTAGTTGCCGGTGCCGGATCCGTTAAATCATCCGCAGGTACATATACTGCCTGTACGGAGGTAATAGAACCTCTTTTTGTAGAGGTGATCCTTTCCTGCATGGCACCCATTTCAGTAGCCAGTGTAGGTTGATATCCTACTGCAGATGGCATACGACCTAAAAGTGCCGATACCTCAGAACCTGCCTGGGTAAAACGGAAGATGTTATCTACGAAGAAAAGAACATCTTTTCCTTGTCCTTCCCCGCTACCGTCACGGAAGTATTCAGCAATAGTAAGTCCGGATAGTGCAACTCGTGCACGTGCTCCCGGAGGCTCGTTCATTTGTCCAAAGACAAATGTTGCTTTGGATTGTTTCAAGGCTTTCTTGTCTACCTTAGAAAGGTCCCAGCCACCTTCTTCCATAGAATGAAGAAAATCATCCCCATATTTTATAATACCAGACTCCAGCATTTCTCTAAGAAGGTCGTTCCCTTCTCTGGTTCGTTCCCCAACTCCGGCGAATACGGAAAGTCCACCGTGGCCTTTCGCTATATTGTTAATCAATTCCTGGATCAAAACTGTCTTACCAACTCCTGCTCCTCCAAATAAACCGATCTTTCCTCCTTTTGCATAAGGCTCAATAAGGTCTATAACCTTGATCCCCGTAAACAGAACTTCAGTAGAAGTAGAAAGGTCTTCAAACTTAGGCGCTTCCCGGTGAATGGGCAGGCCGTTCTTTCCCTCTTTAGGTAGATTTGGCATACCGTCAATAGCATCCCCAATTACGTTGAATAATCTACCGTAAACGTCTTCCCCGATTGGCATTTGAATTGCCTTTCCTGTGGAAACAACGTCTACACCTCTGCTCAAACCATCAGTAGAATCCATCGAAATAGTTCTTACACTATTTTCGCCAATATGAGATTGCACTTCCAGGACAAGGAGGGTGCCGTCGCTCTTTGTAATTTCGAGGGAGTCATAGATATTCGGGAGTTCAGCTCCCGATTCAAATTCCACGTCGATCACAGGACCGATAATCTGAGAAACTTTGCCAGTTGTTTTAGCCATTCTTCTACTATTTTATTTCGAATTAAGAGAAAAAGAGTGGATTGATAGTACTTACTTACACGCTTTTTTCCGGCTGCAAAGATATGTTTTTACATTTGAAAAAAGAATCGTTTAAGCTATTTTTTGCACATAAAAAAAGCACCGATCACCCGGTGCTTTTTAGTAGTTATTCAATAGATACCCTATGGGTTCACGGTCCAGGAAACATAGAAGATAGACCCTACGGCTCCGGTCCCTATGGCTGAGAAATATTCTTGCCCCAGGATGTTAGATCCGCCTACTTTGAAAATTGACTTTATATCTGGAACTGCATAGTTGAACTGAGCATCCAGAACGGTGAATGAGGGTAATTGTCCGTCTGCAAATGTGGCCTGCCAGAAATAGGTATCGCTCCATCGGTAATTTACGTTAAAGCCAAAATTCTTAAAGAGTTCGGTATTTCCGAAGGACGCCTTTACCTTGTGGTTAGGCGTATTGAAGTTTGTCCTGAAATCGGGGAATGCCGCCTGGTCAAAATCGATTTCGGCATAGGTATAATTTACACCCAGATCAAAATTCCCAAGAACTTTCATGTC
>NZ_JBATLB010000196.1:0-13051 GCF_049669965.1 Muriicola sp.
GTACTGCCACCACTTTTTTGGTAGGTACCTCAAACTGTTTTTTTACATAATACCCCTTATAGGCATCACCTCCTATGCCCCCGGGGAGGAATAAATTATAAAACATCCCCAGCAGGTAGAGTTTTAGATTGCTTTTATGAGTGAGTAACACCTCAATTTCATGGAAAAAAAGGTTGAGCCTTACAGCAGCCAATAGCTTGGAGATCACAAAAAACAACAAGGCTGCGATCACAAAAAATGGCTGTGCGCTCTTAAGGACACCTAGAACTTCCGAAAATGGAATTTTTGTAAAAATAAAATAAAGCAGAGCGGCACTGACGATGATTTTCAGCAGGGTGATCCCTTTTTTACGAAGGTTTTCCACCGATGCTTATATTTTTGATGCGGTAAGGGCGTTTGCTCTGGGATTCGTAATAGGTGCGGATAAGCAGTTCCATCACGATACCAATGGTAAATAGCTGTATCCCGGCCAGGATAAACATCATACCGAAAATAAGCAAGGGCCTGTTCCCAATATCTTCTCCAAAACCTAATTTTACGATCAGTAAATAAAAATTGATCAGTATCCCCAAGAGAATAAGTAAGACCCCCAGTATCCCAAATAGGTGGATGGGACGCTGAAAATACTTGCGAATAAACAACAGCAGCATCATGTCTGCCACTACCTTAAAAACCCTTTCCAGGCCATATTTGGAAACCCCCGCATGCCTTGCGTGGTGCTTTACCGGCACTTGCTTTATCTGGGCACCTTCCAGAAAGGCCAAAAGGGTAATAAACCGATGCATCTCTCCGTAGAGATTGAGATCCTTAGCGATGTCTTTGGTGAATACTTTTAGGGCACAGCCGTTATCCTTTATATCTAGTTTGGTGACGCGTCTTACGAGGAAATTAGCAATCTTAGAAGGGATCTTTTTAACCAAAGAATCCTTTCTTTTTTGCCTGATGCCTGTGACCAGGTCGTATTCTCCATCGAGGGCATAGCTCAGCATTTGTGGAATATCACTCGGATCGTTTTGCAGGTCCCCGTCCATGGTGATAATGTATTCGCCCTTGGCGTAGTCTATCCCCGCTGCCAGGGCCAGACTTTGCCCGTAATTTTTTTTGAGGGCCAGCAGGTGCACCTTCGGATCGTTCATATCCGCAATAACCTTGCGTGTTTTGTCTGTTGAAAAATCGTCTATATAAATGATCTGATAGGTATAGCCTTCCAGACTTTCATGAATCCTTTGGGTAAGCAATGCCACATTATCCTCTTCATTGTAAAGCGGAACGACGATAGATAAAAGTGCCTTGGTATTCGGATTCATGTAAATGGCTTGTTTGCTGGCAAATTTAGGTTTTTTATTTAAGACCTTTTGCATAGAGATCGAGGAGTCTTTCGGCTGCTCTAAATGGAGAAATGGCGTTATTTTCTACCTCTTTCTGTAAGGGTTTTATCATTTTCAACACCGCTTCCCGGCTGTAGAATTGCTGTTTTAATAGTCGTTCTACAGTCTGGTTGAACCAATATGTATTTTGGGCTTTTCGTTTCCCAGAGAAATAGCCGCTTGCTTTGTTTGTTGTCTGGTATTCTAGGATCATTTCCCAGATCTCGGGGATGCCTGTGCCGGTTAAGGAAGAACAAGTCAATACCTTGGGGCTCCAGTTATTTTCTTTTGGGGGATACAGATGAAGGGCCCTTTCAAATTCTACCCGAGCCCGTTCTGCTCGTTTAATATTGTCTCCTTCGGCTTTATTGATCACGATAGCATCGGCCATTTCCATGATACCCCGTTTTATTCCCTGTAATTCGTCCCCGGCGCCTGTAAGTTTTAGAAGAAAGAAAAAATCGACCATACTGTGCACGGCCGTTTCACTTTGTCCAACCCCTACCGTTTCCACAAGGATAACATCATAGCCTGCGGCTTCACATAAAATAATACTCTCCCTGGTCTTTCTGGCTACTCCTCCCAGCGAATCTCCGGAAGGGGAGGGCCTGATAAAGGCCTTTGGATCTTTCACCAGTTGGGGCATTCTGGTCTTATCTCCAAAAATACTTCCTTTACTTACCGTACTACTGGGATCTACGGCCAAGACGGCCACCTTCTTACCCATTTCAGTAAGCAGGGTCCCAAAGCGCTCAATAAAGGTACTTTTTCCCACTCCGGGCACTCCGGTAATACCTATCCGTAAAGTATCCCGGGAGTTAGAAAGGCATTTTTCAATGATTTCATAGGCCTTTTCCTGATGAGTCGCCTGGGTGCTTTCTACTAATGTAATGCCGCGGGCTAAAAGAGACTGGTCTCCATTGAGTATGCCAGCCACAAGTTTTGAAACAGAGGGTAAGTGTTTCCGCTGGCTGAGAATTTTTGAAATGCTGCTGGAACTGATATTTTTTTTCCTCTCCAACTATTGTGTGTTAATAGGGACCTTTACTTTAGTGGTGTCCCAATATAAAATTAAGTACAATTGATCATCATTTTCAAAAGCAATGGTAAAACTTTTCTCGGATCTAGGCAGTACCATGGTGGGCACTTGTACTTCCAGTATATCTTCACTGGCATCTCTCAATACTACCGAATTCCCTTTACTATCATAGGTAGTTCCCCAATCCGGTATTTTTTTATTAAATATAACAGACCAATTGTCTTCTCTAGGGATGGTCCATAAAGAATAGCTACCCGCAGGCAGTGTATTGCCCATTACTACAATATCTTTAGTAGTAATAAAAATCGTTGGTTTGTTGGCGCCCGTTCTCCAAACTTTACCATAAGGAACTAATTCTCCAAATATAACCCTCCCTCTTTTAGATGGACTGCCGTAGATTACTGATAGTGACAGATCATTTAAAGTATAAATCGCAGTTTTCTCAGGGCTTTTTCTTACTATTTTTTGTACAAAGGGCATACTTTTCAAATAGGGTATGCCAATAAAGTAAAATAGTAAAGCAAGTAGGATTAAAACGGCCGAAATCCATATCCATTTTTTCATTAAAAAGATAGATTTGATTTATGATACCCTAATTTACTAAATCATAGAGTAAAAAGGAATTCAATAGGACGATATTCTTCCGTTAATGAGGCTTCTATACTAAGTCTTTAATCTTCTGCATTGTTTATAAGGAGAATATTTGTTCTCAATGGTTTAGAACTTCATAAATGTTTACTCAACCAAGATTCTTATTTTTTGCTAAGTTTATTGGGTAATGGGCACTTGTACCTTGGTTGTATCCCATGCTAAGGTGAGGAACAGCCCATTATATTCGTCAAAAGTAATGCTAAAGTCTTCCTGGCTATTTGTCATATTGATAACGGGGGCCTCCACTTGTAGCACATCAGTTTCCGGGTCCCTTGTAGCCTCCGCGCCTCCACTGCTCATGGTGGCACCCCAATCCGGAATGGCACTGTTAAAAATAACCGTCCAGCTGCCTTCTTTGGGAATGCTCCAAAGGGAATAATTGCCTGCTGGCAGGGGCTTACCCATGACCATGATATCCGTTTTGGTCTCAAAACGAGTGGGCTCATTGGCACCTGTGCGCCATACTTTGTCAAAGGGAACCAGTTCCCCAAAGATCACCCGTCCTTTTTTAGACGGACTACTGTAGTTGACCAGCAGGTCATACCCGCCATCAGTATAGGTGTTGGTAGTTTCCGGGCTATTTTTCTTGGTCTGAGTTTTTAGAAATGGCATGCCTACAAAGTAGAAGAGGAGGGCCAGAACGACCAGAATGCCAACAATCCATTTTAATGCTTTCATAGTAAATTAGGTTATTAATTACAGAACTCTAAGGTACTAAATGAAACGTAAAAAAAGATTCATTGCGGTAGGTTTCTCCCGGGAGCAGCAAACAGGATGGGAAGGACGGCTGATTAGGCGCATCCGGAAAATTTTGAGTTTCAAAACATATCGCTGGCAGGTCCGGAGGTGTAAAGATCACCACGGCAGGCTGATCAGATCGTACGCTGAGTTGTATCCCAGACCTGGGCGAATATGCCATGGCCAGGGCTTCCTGAGCTGGGTTTACCACAAAGGGGGTGTCCAGACGCAGGTCCCCAATTTTTTTCGGCTGCCGAAAGTCGAATGCCGTATTCGCAACCGGTACGATTTCTCCCGTTGGGAGCAGTTTTTCGTCTGTGTGCAGTCGTTTATCACTTCGGATCTGTAAGATCCACTCTTCCTGCCTGGCTGCATCATCTAACCTAAAATAGGTGTGATTCGTTAAATTCACCACCGTGGGCTGGTCCGTGGTGGCCTGGTGCAGAATTTTCAAGGTGTTTTCTAACAACTGATAGGTAACGGAGACGATTAAATTTCCGGGATAGCCCTCTTCGAGATGCGGACTCTTATATTGGTAGGTGACATGGGGTTCCTTCCCATCGCTATGATCCCGAAGTTTCCAGAAGCGTCTTCCAAAGCCCTTTTGCCCTCCATGGAGGTGCACCCCATGGTGCTCATAAATAGGGTAGGAGGTATTCCCAATATTGAAATGACCTTTAGAGATCCTGCCGGCAAATCTTCCTACGCAGGCTCCCAAAAACCGTTGGTCCGTTTTATAGTCCTCAGTTGCCTCAAAACCTACCGCACAATTGTGGGGATTTCCGTTCTTATCGGTGACGAATATTTTTTGGATGATGGCCCCGTAATCCAGGGAGGTTAGGCGTATGTGAGCGTTATTTATGGTAACTTGTTGCAAGAAGGAGACTTAAATTTCTTCTAAATGTAGGATTTTTTGCAACATCTCTTTTTTTATTTCGTCTTTTAAACAGCAACAATAAAACCAAGCTTGGAAACTAACCACATGTTCCGCATTGATCTGGTTGAACGCTGTAAACAGCAAGACCGTAAAGCACAACTCGCTTTGTACAAGCAGTATTGTGATGGGATGTTCTGCGTGGCCATGAGGTTTATCAATAACAGGGACGATGCGGAAGATGTCTTACAAGAGGCTTTTATCAAGGCTTTTCAAAAGATACATCAGTTTAAGGGGGAGGTAACTTTCGGGGCCTGGTTAAAACGAATAGTAATCAATAAGTGTCTCGATTTTCTAAAAGCGAGAAAAGAACGGGCCATAGAGATACAGGAAAACACCCTGCAGATCGCAGAAGATGAAGATTGGACGGTTGATAGGGAGGTTTCCATGGAGGAGGTAAAGCAGGCAATGCTGAAACTTCCGGAAAAATACCAGTATGTGTTGCAGTTATATCTGCTGGAAGGATTTGACCATGAGGAGATCGGCCAAATTCTGGGACTCACGAACACGGCAAGCAGAACAAGATTAGTAAGAGGAAAAGGTTTTTTACGAGCCATATTAACAAAGAAAGAACATGAAACAGGATCTTAGAGAATTGTTTGAGGCGGAACGCGCCAAAAAGCACCAAATGAAAGAAGGTCATGAGGATCGTTTTAACAAGCGATTAGAAGCTGCCCTCCCAGCACCTAAAAAGTCCAGATTTTACATTTTGGGGATCGCCGCCTCGGTGGTGGTGATCGTGGCACTGAGTATGGTTTTTATTCAGAATAGCCAGACAGAAGAACCCACAGAGACCGTGGTGATCCAAAATAAAGAGGACCAACCTGAATCTCAGGGCATTTCCCTGGGGGATTTGTCCCCGGACCTTAAGCTGGTGGAGGCGTATTATGTGAACTCCATCAACCTGGAACTGGCCCAGCTAGATCTGTCTTCCGAAAATAAAGTAGTGGTAGATGATTTTATGGGTAGGCTGGGAGAGCTTAACGAAGAATACAAGGCACTGAATTTAGAATTAAATCAAGTGGGACCAAACGAACAAACCATTGGCGCCCTGATTAAGAATTTACAATTGCGCTTACAATTATTACTAAAACTAAAAGAGAAATTACATCAATTAAAATCGACAGACAATGAAACAGTTACTACCAACAATGCCTAGGATATTTATGCTGGGAATCTGCCTTTTGAGTGTGCCCTTGCTCGCTCAAAAGCAAACTAAGACCTATAATGAAAAATTCAATGTAGGGACGGATGCGGTACTCGACATCAATACGAGTTACGCCGATATACAATTTGAGACCTGGGACAAGAACGAGGTCTCTGTGGAAGCCACCATAGTGCTCGAAGGGGCCAGTGAGGAAGAAGCTGCGGCCTATTTTGAAAAATCGGGGATCAAGATCCTGGGAAACAGCAAGACCATTGAAATAAGGACCTATGGTAACAACTGGTCCTTTGGGAGCTCTTTATGGCCCCCAGATCCTGCCAATCCGGTACCTCCAATAGCTCCTTTTGTTGAGATGGATCAATTCTTCACGGATTTTGAATTTCCTGAAATGCCACCTATGCCCGAAATGCCCCCGATGCCTCCAATTCCCCCCGTTAATTTCGATTACCAGGCCTATAAGAAGGACGGAGAGAAATATCTGAAAAAGTGGAAAAAGGAATTCAATAAGAATTTCGATAAGGAATACCAAGAGGAAATGGAAGCCTGGGGAAAAGAATTTGCCGCCCGTGCAGAAGCGAAACGAGATCTGATACAGGAGCGCAAAGAAGCCATAGAAGAACGCAAGCGGGCTATGGAAGAGCAGCGCCAAGAGATGCAGCAACAACGGGAAGAAATGCGGGAACAATCCATACAACTTCGGAAACAGGCAACTGAAGACCGCCAAAGAGCCATGAAAGAAGCTAAAGAAGCAAGAGATAAATCCCTTTTTATAATAAGTGAAGCAGATGGGCCAAACATCTTTTACCGCTCCGAAGATGGTGAATCCAGGAATTACAAAGTAAAGAAGACCATCAAAATAAAGATGCCAAAATCAGCAACCCTGAAAATGAACGTACGCCACGGGGAAGTGAAACTGGCCGCCAATACCAGGAATATGAACGCCACCCTGTCGTACGCAAGTTTACAGGCCTCCACTATAGAGGGAGATAAGACGCAGATCACTGCGTCTTATTCCCCCGTAAAAGTGGCTCAATGGAAGTACGGGAACCTAAACACGAGTTTTTCGGATGGCATAGAATTGGATGCGGTAACGCAATTAAACCTCACTACCACCTCTTCGGAGGTGGTTATCAATAAGGTCCTGAAAAGCCTGCTGTGCCGCAACGATCTTGGGATGCTGTCTATTTTGGCGGTAGACCCCAATTTTACAAAACTGGATATCAGGGTACAGAATGGGGAGCTGCAATGTGTGATGCCCAAGACCCCATTTGCAATCACTGCCAATACTACCCGTTCAGAATTTAGCTATCCTGCCTCCTGGACGCTTAGCAATACCAAAAATGGGCAAGAAGTTCTTTACAAAGGGTTCTCACAAAAGGGAACCACCGCCAAAAATCTTAGCCTGAAAGGCACCTACAGCACTATTGTATTAAAATAAGGTTACTCCTCCAGTACCAGGGTGCCAAAGATATCGGCATTGATCCACCCTTGATTCTTATCTTCTCCCGGCACAAAGACCGATCCTATAAAATTTTCCCGTTCCTTACTCCCGTCATTGTCGCAGTACGCAAGGGCAAACCCCACCTTTTTACCGGCGCTTAAGGGCACCGCTACGTTGACCGCCTCATCCTTGTATTGATCATTGTATAGCCTAATGGCCAATTCCCAGGTGGTGAGCTTGCCAATGGTGGAGCGCACAGATTGTATATGATCATTGTACAGTCTGGGTTCCCTGTCGGGTGCCAGGTCTACCACATTGCCGTCTAAGGCGATGTGATAGGCAAAGGCATTATGGCTGAACTGGTGCAGTCCACCCGAATTATCTTCATCCAGAAATACTTCCAGGCAATCATCGTCCCACCATAATTTAAGGGGTTCTTTGCGGGCATCGTAGAGGGTATCATCGGTGATCTCTACCAGGAGGTAGAGATAGTCCTCGTCCCAACTGAGTTTGTACCGCCCGCTAAAGTCCTGAAACGTATAGGCCTCGCCCAACCAATTCTGATCTAGCGGGTGCCAGCTGGCCATGTTCCAAAAATTCTCGGTGGCCTTTCCGTCTAATGTGGGAGGGCTGGTAGTTTTTTTAACGACCAGGAGCTGGTGGTCTTCCTTTTCTTTCTTGCCGCCACAGGAAACAAGACATGCGAATGCAAAAAGCAGGATAGCATTTTTCATACAGTTCGATTTAAAGTGCTCTATGGCTAAAAGGAATGCACAAACAGATGGGGTAAAGGACCCATGGGCATTTCGTTCGTCATAGATCTGGGGTTACTATGGTCCCAGTAAGATACAAATTCCTACGTATTTGTCTTCTTTTTAGTACATTTTTTGGAGCTGAGAAAGCTAAGGTCATTCTTTAAGTACGCAATGGACCGTTGTGGGAACTAGTAAACATAAAAAAAACCGATTCAAAGGAACCGGTCTTTCTATGAGGTTATTTGTACTTAATGAGAATTTTCCTTTAAGTACTTGGGGAAGTTTTCTTTGAATCTATTGAGTCTGGGAACAGAGACATTGGTGATATAGGGGTTGTTGGGATGTTTTTTTTCATAATCCTGATGGTAGTCTTCTGCCTTCCAAAATTTGGTGAACGGCTCCACCTGGGTTACGATAGGCTCCCCGTAGACATTACTCTCATCAAGTGCCTTCATATAGGCCTCAATGATCTGCTTTTGTTCGTCATCCTTGTAAAAGGCAATGGAGCGGTACTGCGGCCCCCTGTCTGGCCCCTGTCTGTTGAGGGTGGTAGGATCGTGCGAGCCAAAGAATACCTGTACCAGTTCAAAAAAGGAAACCTCTTTAGGATCGTAGTAAACCTCCACGGCCTCGGCATGGGTGGTTTTCCCGTAGCTCACCTCTTCGTAGGTAGGATTGTCTTCAGCGCCACCTGCATAGCCAGATACTGCCTCTTTTACCCCTTTTACACTTTCAAAAACGGCCTCTACACACCAGAAACAGCCACTGGCAAAATAGGCGGTTTCGTATTGTTGCAGTTCGGCCTCACTGGGCTTTTCGGCCTGGGCCATGGGCTCGCTGGCGGGTTCCTGGGTTTTGGTCTTGGACTGGCAGCTTATAGATACCAGGGCAATTAGGGCAAAGAGGGTAGATTTTAACAATTTCATATTGAGATTTATCGTTTATGTCCGTAAAAGGTATAAAACCTTACCAAAAAAGGGGTTAAAACCATGTTAATTCCATCTTTGGCAAACTTGGGCGTAACCATTATCTTTCCAGCAACAAACGTACACCCACTTTGAAAACGCTTTTATCGTCCCTTCGCAGTTTGCCAATCACCCGGATTTTGGACCCTACGATTCCACTTTCGGGGTATACGCCGATGGATTTGTCGGTCACAAACACGGACCTAAAAGATATCACCTTGTCTGATCCAGATGCCTGTCAAAAATTTATAGATGAGGTCCTTGTCAGAAACAAGGCCAGGGTGGCCTATGGGGGCTATCTGGAACAGCGAAATCTCTACAGCGGCAATGCCAACTTTGCTGCCGATGAGGAGCGGCGGGATGTGCATTTGGGGGTCGACTTTTGGACTACTGCCGGCACCAAAGTAGTGGTGCCTATGGACGGGGAAGTGCACAGTTTTCAGAATAATGCGGTGCAGGGAGATTACGGCCCTACCATTATACTGCGGCATGAGTTGGACGGGATACTATTCCACAGCTTGTATGGACATTTGTCCCTGGAATCTTTGGACGGATTGTACGTAGGAAAGGCATTTAAAAAAGGGGAGGAGCTGGCCACCCTCGGTACCCCGGAGGTAAACCTACATTACGCCCCCCACCTGCATTTTCAACTTATAATAGATATTCAAGGAAAAAAGGGCGATTATCCGGGGGTCTGCCGGGCCTCTGAGGTGGATTTTTATACCCAAAACTGCCCGGATCCCATGATGTTGTTCAGGTTAACATCCTAATAAATATGAGGTAGGACTGCTACCTTCTCCGCTGAGAATTCAGAAAAACTTATATTTTTGGAAATAAATATGTATTGATTGTATGCCAAAAACTCTGAATAACCTTTCCTGTTTTCTGCTATTCCTTCCAATGATACTTTTTGCACAGATCAACGAGAGCGATACACTTAAAATCAAGGCAAACCTTTCCCTAACCGGTTTTTTGCAAGGTGGAAACGTAGAGACAGTGATTTTCAGGGCAAAATCTGATTTGAGTTTTATTCCTTTTAGAAACTGGGTTTTTAAAACTAACAACTCCTATGTGTACCAGGAATTTGGTAAGGAAAAAGCAGATGAAGATATCTTAAGTCTCAACTTTCTGTACCTCAACCCCGATAGGAAAATATACCCCCTCCTCCTGGGTTTTGTCAGCACCAATTTTCGAAGGAAAATCGATATGCGTTATTTGGTGGGTGCCGGCGTGACTTTTAAAGTGCTGGACAAAAAAAGGCACTGGCTTAAATTTTCGGTTTCTAGCGAATACGAACGAACCGATTTCTCACTGGCAAACTTTAATCGTGCCAGTTATAATGGAAATTCCACTATAAATACAGTACGAGGTACCCTCTGGATCTACGGAAAATATGAATTGATTGAAGGTAAATTAATTTTAAGTCATGAGAGTTATTATCAACCTTCCCTTCAACAAAGTGATAACTATCGCTGGCGGTCGGATATCGGGCTGGCATTACCACTATGGAAGTTTCTGGACTTTAAAATTAACTACCTCAATACCTTCGAAAGTCTGGTCATAGAAAATCAAAAACAGGAAGATCGGATTTTGACTTTTGGATTTACCCTAAAAAGCTATTGAATTATTTCAGCGGAATCGAGATACCCAGGGCCGCTGCCCCGGCGTATTGGCGCACGGTGGGGTGGAAATAATAGGTAAAGGCCACATCTATGTTGTTTTTGGGCCCCAGGGCCAGACCCAGGGTAAAAGGAATATGGTAGATAAGTCCGCCTGCCTCCAGGTTAGTGCCGGGGGTAACCGTCTCAAAAGAACCAATAGAGGCACCTATACCGCCTTCCACAAAGGGGGCCACCCAGGGGATAGGCGCGGTGATCCGGGCCTTTCCACCAAGCAGAACACCGTTTGAATCCGATCGGTAATCGGGTTCATTTGGAGCGTTATCTCTGTTGTTGGTGCTGGCAAAGATCAGTCCCGCATAGGGCCGCAGCTGTAACCAGGAGGCCAGGCCAATTACGTATTCTCCCTGCAGGTAAAAGCCTGTGCCTACCACATCCACATCGTCATAAGGGGCGCTAAGTCCGTAGCCTATGGCAATATCCAGGGATCTTTCTTTAACGAATTGGGCGGTAGTAAGCTGGGTAGCAGCCAGTACACAAAGGAAGAGTATATGTTTTAGTTTCATAGGTTTTATAAAGTTTGGGAGAATAAGTAATCTTGTTTAGCCATGGTTATACGTTCGTTATTTTTTTACTTCTTTTTCGGTCAAAGTTGATCCTTTTTGTTCGAGTTTAGAATTTGGGTTTCCTTCCAGCCATTGATGGGGGGAGACCAGCATGCCGATGACCACAAGGTTATTTCTCCAATGGCGTATATCAGGTATTTGCGGAATTTGTTTTGTGTCAGCAATTGCTGGCGTAGTTGTCGGAAGAATTTGATCATAAGTATAAAGCGGTTTCTTTAATTAATGGTCCTTTATTTCCCTGTCCAGGAGAGCCATGATTTCCAGGATACGGTTCCTCAGGATCAGGGACTGGGAAAGCGCAAATCTATTGGTGGAAATGGCCCTTTCCAAATGGTCTTCAAAATCCGGTTGATCGAGCAGTGCATGGAAGTCCGGTGGGTATTTTGAATTGCCAATTTCTGCATCGAGTTCGGCTGCCTTCCTCTCACCGGTTTCGATGAGGTAACCTTTTATCAGGCCCGATTCTATGGCTACCTGCCGTATTGTCCTCAGTTGATAATGGGCCACTAGAAATGGAACATACTGCTCATTCCTGTACGATTTCCAGGACAACTCATCTTCCTGAACGCTCACTATATCTGAAGTCCAAAGCGAAAGTAATAGTTTCAGGCTGTCACTTCTGATCAGCCGCAGACTCCCGGAACTCGCCAGATCGCTCACAATTGGATCGAAGGTGGAGTAGGGGATGGTCTTGCCTAAAAATTGGTCTAAACTGTCTTTGTTCCTTAGCGATGGGTTATCGATGTATTGGAATAGCTTTGTTACGGCATTGATCAGATTGGTCTTCAGGCCGATCTTGTCATCCAACTGACTGAGATTAGCGTTGAATTCCGTTTTTAGCTGTTTTAGGATCGCCATTTCTTCCCGGCGTTCCGTCCGCTCTTCATTCCAGTTGTTGATACTCAGGGCGATCAGAATGCCGATCACCACGAGAATAATTTCACCAAGGGCATACGCCAGGTATTTAGAGGTTTTATTCTCCATCATAAGGTTCTGTCTGATTTTTCTGAAGAATTTGATCATAGGTGGTTTGGTTGGCGGTCCCATAGGGGTTAGCAAACGGACTTACCCAAATATAAGAGAAGTTTGCCCTTTTATGCCCATTTATTTCCTCAGCGATCCCTCAATAAATAGTTTTCTGCCTCCCTGAGTGTCTCCAAAAAATTTTCGGAAGTATCCAGGTACCGGAGATTATGGGTTGTACAGGAACTTTTTATCTTGCTGCTATGGGCCATCATGTTTTGTACATGGTCTATCACATAGGCATCTGGTTTGTCAGCCAGCCAATCACTTTTCTCACTGCTATAGGCCCTGATCTCACTGCATTTTTTGTCCATGGGCACCCGGGTATAGCCCAGAAAGCACACCCTGAGTTCGTTTGGATATTTAGTAACCAGTTCAATGAGTAATTCCGGAAGCAGAGCCTCTCCTTCTATCACACAGTCTGTTTCCACATAGATCATACTTTCCATCATAGCCTTTAAAAATCCCCACAACCGGTGCGCGATATCATCCGGGAAAAGCAGATCATGTACCCCGTATTCCGGAATGCCGTTGCTAAAACCCATCATGATCCAATCCAGGGAGAGATAGGGGATGCCCTTTTGGGTGGCTATTTTTTTGGCAAGGATTGTCTTGCCTGCTCTGGAGGCTCCGCTAATGATATATAACATGATCCGGGCTGGTTTTTAAGAATTATCAACAAAGGCTTAGGGCGTCATCTTAACCGTATAATTCCCATGCTGGCTATA
>NZ_JBATLB010000197.1:0-2677 GCF_049669965.1 Muriicola sp.
AGATTAATATTTTAAACGCCTCCATTTTTGGGATGCACCAGGCCCTGCAACAGCTAGCTTTGCCACCAAGGCATATCCTGGTAGATGGCAATAGATTTAAACCTTTTGGAGCAATCTCCCATGAGTGTATCATTAGAGGGGACGGTTTATATATGAGTATTGCTGCCGCTTCCATCCTGGCTAAGACCATGCGCGATACCTATATGGAAACCATCCATCAGGAATACCCTATGTACAACTGGCAACAAAACAAAGGATACCCAACTCTTGAACACAGAATGGCCATTAGGAAATACGGCCTAACGAAATACCATCGAAAAACCTTTAAAATTAAAAGCGAGCAGGTGTCACTTGAATTTTAATATTATAAATTTGTTCCAAAATAGTTGAATGAAATGTTTTCTCGCAATTGGCTTCATTGCAATCTTGCTAGTTGCTTGCACCCCCATTGAAAAATCTACACTGTCTTTAAGAGACGCCATTCCTGAAAACGCAGCCCTTGTTTTAAAGGTCAATAACCTGGCGGCACTAAAACGGGAACTTAAAAACAATGATTTTGCACAACCTTTATTATCAAATGAAAATAAGCAAGGGCTGTTCCACGGCCTGAAAGGACTCGAAGATCTGGATACAGAAGCGGAGGGCATCCTTGTGATCGTATCCGCCTTACAAGACAGTCTTAACTATCTCTTTATAACCACCGCCCAAGATTTTAAGATTTCCAGGGATAGTATTTCGGCTTTATCACATTCGTCTATTTCAGTACAAAGCGTTTCAATGGACGCCTATCACAAGGACGGCAGCAGTTTTTACACGGCCCCTATTGCCAACCTGCAACTGGTTAGTCCAGATTCTACCTTACTGGCAAGCACCATTACCGGCATACCGGAAAACAAACCCAACAAGGATCTGGAAGCTCTTTTTAAAACAACCGTAGCAGGGAAGTCGGCCACCTTATTCATCAATTCTAAAAAAACAGATTCTCTCAACAGCAACCGTCTTGATGAGAAGGAAAGTTCGCAATGGTCCGATATGGCCACTTGGTTTGCCATGGATCTGAGTGTCCCACAAAACCTGTTACAGTGGAGTGGGGTTGGAATAGTACAGGATAGTAGTGAAACGTTTTTGTCTTTGTTTTCCAACACACAAGCAGTGGTTAATTCGCTCGCGACACTAACCCCTGAAGATGCAGACGGCCTTCTTTCCGTTTCCTTTTCAGACTATACTGTTTTTGCAGCTAACCAAAAGAAACAATACCCAAATACCGCCCCAAATGATGCCCTTTTCCAAACAGTTGAAGAAGTTGGTATCGCCTATATGGGTACCAATAGAGCCATGCTATTAAAGACCTATGGGGCCACCGCACTTTCCGAGTTTTTGGTTGGTAAACGAACTGCTGTGTACGAATACCAGGGAAAGGAAGTTGGAGAAGTAGACAAACTGCCGCTGTTAGAAAATGCATTCCCCGGCATTGTCAAAAATTTTAAGATTACGCATTATGTCATCCTGGAGAACGCTTTTGTCTTTGCTGAATCCAAGAGTATTCTTGAAATGATGCTGAGGAATATCAATAGTAGAAGCACATTTGAGAACTCTGCGGTCTATAACAGCGCGAAAACTGAGTTGGCAGAGGCTTCCTCCCTGCTTTTTGTGGCCAACAACAAAAAATTTGAATCTGTTGCCCGGGAAAATCTCCCCAAGAGCCTTATTGAAGTGTATGATAAAGCCCAATTCCCTGATCATGTAATTGCCTTCCAGGTGGTGGCAGATCGCAGTTTCTACCACCTTAATAGTTTTGTGAAACGCAAACAGATCCAGCGTAATAGAGACGCCGTATCTCCCCTGTTCACAGTACAATTAGATGCGCCATTGGCTACGGTGCCACAATTTGTAACGGACCACAGGAATAACAAAAAAGAAATCGTGGTACAGGATACAGAGAACAACCTCTACCTCATCTCTACGGCAGGAAAGATCTTGTGGAAAAAGTCTCTTAAGGGGCGGATACAAGGCAGGATTCAGCAAATAGACCTGTACAAAAATGGCAGGCTACAATTGGCCTTTACAACCAATAATCAATTTTTGGTATTAGACAGGAATGGGAAAGAAGTGGCCCCCTTTAACAAATCCTTCTCCGGGGCGGCCTTAAATCCGCTGGCTGTCTTCGATTATGAAAACAACAGGAACTATCGGTTTGTGGTTACCCAGGGGAAAGACATTCAAATGTTTAATGGCAAAGGGCAGAGCGTTAAAGGTTTTAAATACACCAAAGCTGAAAGTGCTGTTCTGTATACCCCCAAACACTTTCGCATAGGGTCTAAGGATTATCTGGTTTTTCAGTTAGAAGATGGAACGCTTAAGATCGTAAACAGAGTAGGCAATACCCGTATAAAAGTTGCAGAAAAGATTCAATTTTCAGATAACGAAGTATACCTTAATAACAATAGATTTATTGTCACGGATAAGACAGGAACCCTTTTTGCAGTAGATACCAAAGGCAAGATCACCAAAACCAGGTTTAACCTCAATGAAGACCACGGAATGGAGGCTACCAGTAAGACCCTGAGTATAATGAACGACAATGAACTAAGTATTAAAGGTAACAAAGCCTCTTTAGACCTTGGGGTATATACCAAACCCAGGATCTTTTACATTTATGATAAGATCTATGTAAGTG
>NZ_JBATLB010000198.1:0-3845 GCF_049669965.1 Muriicola sp.
TAAAACTTATTTGGCATTATGCCCGGGGAATAGCTTTCATCAGAAAAAACAACCCAAAGGAGGCCCAAGAAGAACTGGATGCCATTCAGGAAATGCTGGCAGATCCTGATTTAGAAAATTTGATCGCTGCGGGTTTTGACTCAAGTAAAACCATCGCAGAACTGGCCTATCAGGTGGTAGCCGGTGAATTGCACGCCTTAAAGGGCGACCTCAAAAAGGCACAGGAGCATTTAGAAAAAGCAGTGGCCATTGAAGATGGTTTAACCTATACTGAACCGGCGGCATGGTATATCCCAACACGCCAAAACTTAGGGGCCATACTTTTAAAAGCTCAGAAACCCGAAGAAGCCGAAAAGATCTACAAAGAGGATTTGGAACTTTTAAGGCAAAATGGCTGGTCTTTGATGGGACTTTACAATAGTCTTGTAGCACAAGGTAAAATGGATGAAGCACTAAAAATTAAAAAGGAATATGATAAGGCGTGGGAACATGCCGATATCGATATTAATAATTCGGTACTTTAACGCACCCATTAGATCTTTTCCTTTTAATGCATTCCCGACATATGAAGAAATTGCTTTTTCCAATAGCAATACTTATACTATTTATTGTTGCTATCTATTTTTTTTCGCCAAGTAAAGTAAATACCAGCGAACCTCCAATCTACAATCCTGCTGATCTGAATCCCGCATTGGTAGATCTTAGTCTTCATGATATAGGTCAGGGTCATCGCGTTATGGACTTTTCTTTAATCAATCAGAATGGTGATACTATAACTCAGAAAGATTATGATGGTAGTATTTATGTAACCGATTTTTTCTTTACCCGTTGTCCAAGTATATGCCCGTTAATGAGCTTTAATATGGCACAAATTCAGGAAATCTTTAAGCAGGATGACGAGTTAAAATTACTGTCCCTATCGGTTACCCCCGAATTTGATAGTGTGGCTGTTCTAAAAAAATATGCACTTAAGTACAAAGCCAATCCTTCCAAGTGGAATATTACCACAGGTGATAAAGACCATATATATACCCTGGCTCGCAAAAGTTATTTTGCTGTTTTAAATGAAGGTGATGGGGGTTTACAGGATTTTATCCATACACCAAATTTTATATTGGTAGATTCCCAGAAGCAAATAAGGGGGATTTACGATGGCACCAAAAAAGAAGAAATATCACGTTTGGTAGACGACATTAATTCATTATTGAAAAAGCAACGGTCGCAACTTAGTGCTAAGTAATTGTATTACGCTATTCATAAACGCTTAAAAATACTTGGCATTTTTAGCTTTTTCATATTCGGCCATCATATCCTCGATGATCCGGGCTGCCGGTTTAATGTCGTGAATGATGGCAGAAACCTGGCCTATCTCTAGTTCGCCAGATTCCAGGTCCCCTTCGAACATGCCGTGTTTTGCCCGGGCTCTGCCTAATAATGTCTTTAGCTCTTCTGCAGAGGCACAACGTTTGTATGCTTGTTGGATCTCCTGATAGAATTCGTTCTTCAACATCCTCACAGGCGCCAACTCTTTCAGGGTCAGTTGGGTATCGCCCTCTTTGGCATCCACAACCTTTTGTTTGAACGATATATGGGAAGATGCTTCATGAGAGGCTACGAACCTGCTGCCTACCTGCACCCCATCTGCTCCAAGAACCATGGCAGCTAACATGGCTCCACCGGTTGCAATACCACCCGCCGCAATCAAGGGTATGTCTAACTGCTCTTTTACGGCAGGGATCAATGTAAGGGTAGTGGTCTCATCCCTCCCGTTATGACCCCCGGCCTCAAATCCTTCCGCAACTACGGCATCTACCCCGGCTTGTTCTGCTTTCAGGGCAAATTTTACACTGCTTACCACATGTACTACGGTAATTCCCTTGTCTTTTAAATAGGATGTCCAGGTGGCGGGGTTTCCTGCAGAAGTAAAAACAATAGGCACTTCCATTTCCGTGATAATCTCCATCAGCATATCGATATCCGGATATAGCATCGGTACATTAACCCCAAAAGGATTGGTGGTTGCCTGTTTGCACTTTTGAATATGTTCCCGCAGTATTTGGGGATACATACTGCCGGCTCCTATTACACCAAGGCCTCCCGCATTAGACACTGCAGAGGCTAGTCTCCAGCCACTGGCCCAGATCATCCCGGCCTGTACTATGGGATATTGAATCCCAAAAAGAGTGGTAATTCTATTTTGCATAAACGTTTAATTCCAATTGCTTCTAAGAGATCACCCCAGAGCCAACTAATTCTTCTCCAAGATACCAGGCGATGAATTGCCCTTCGGTAATAGCCGTTTGCTTCTGTTCAAAGTCGGCATAGAGTCCGCCAGCTACCTGGTACAAGGTAGCTTTTTGAAGGGGCTGTCTATATCGTATCCGGGCCATAACTTCCATGCTTTCGTCCATTCTCAACCTAAGATCTGGACGTACCCAATGAACTTCTTCCTGATGAACAAACAGGGTTTTTCTGTAAAGGCCGGGATGTGCCTTCCCCTGCCCTGTATAAATAACATTTTCGTCTACGTTGGTGCCAATAACAAACAAGGGTTCCTTTGTTCCGCCAACATCCAATCCTTTGCGTTGGCCTATCGTAAAATAATGTGCACCTTGATGTGCCCCCACTATTTTACCATCCTCTTTATTGTAGCTGGGTTTTTCTGACAAATACGCCAGTTCTTGTTCTTTATTATCAAAATTGGGAGGGAGATGTCCGTAGTGAGATGCATTTGCCGGCACTTCAATGATGTCTCCCTTTTTAGGTTTTAGTTGTTGTTGTAAAAAATCGGGCAAACGAACTTTTCCTATAAAGCAAAGCCCCTGTGAGTCCTTTTTTTCTGCGGTGATCAATTTATTTTCCGCAGCTATCCTTCTAACTTCAGGTTTGAGGAGATCACCAATGGGAAATAGTGTTTTGGCTAATTGTTCCTGCGAAAGTTGGCAAAGGAAATAGGACTGATCTTTATTGGGGTCTTTCCCTGCCAGGAGTTGATAATGTGTCTCAACCGAGGAATTTTTTACCATTCCTTTCCGGCAATAGTGCCCGGTTGCCACAAAGTCGGCGCCAAGATCCAAAGCAATCTTTAAAAAAACATCAAACTTAATTTCCCGATTACAAAGAATATCCGGATTAGGCGTCCTTCCGCGTTCGTATTCACGAAACATATAGTCTACGATACGTTCTTTGTATTGGACGCTGAGATCTACTGTCTGAAATGGGATCCCTAGCTTTTCTGCTACAATCAGGGCATCATTACTATCTTCTAACCAGGGGCATTCATTGGAAATAGTCACAGAATCATCGTGCCAATTCTTCATGAAAAGACCAATGACCTCATATCCTTGCATTTTCAACAAATATGCGGCTACGCTGCTGTCTACTCCTCCTGAGAGGCCTACTACTACTTTCTTCATATTTATCCTGCAAAAATACGAAATATTGCCTTGAGACACTAGCGATTTTCATCCCGGAATTAAGAGAAAGCTCCTTAAAATGATCGAATCTGAGTTATATATTTTGTTAATATTTTATTAATTATTATTAAACAAAAGCAACCAAAAAACCAATCGGCTATCTTAAAGATAATCGTAGATTGGATACCTGAAAAGACTATATATAAGGTGTTTAAATAAATATATTAACTATTACATGTTTGTTAAACATTTAATAAATATATTCTTTTGTTTAATCTATGTACTATTTTCGCTAAACATTAATTTTAAAACAAACCCAATGAAAACAACTTCAAAAATTATTAAATCTTGTTTATTACTTTGTGCCGTGGTGTTTATGGCTTCTTGTTCAAATGACGATGATCCAGCCCCGATGGTTGAAGCAGATCC
>NZ_JBATLB010000199.1:0-8142 GCF_049669965.1 Muriicola sp.
TCTGATGCATCAATTCATAGCCATCTACCTGGTAACTGCGTAATTCTCCTCCCTCTATATCTACTATCTGATTCTTATAGGTGATTCTTTCCATGCCTTATTGATTGAGTAATCTGTAAATAAGTACGGCAGATCTTTTTGTCAGGGCCTCTATGGTTTTTAAATTTACGGTTTCATTGGGGGTGTGAGCCCCGGATCCCATGGTTCCCAGTCCATCCAGACAATCAACATAGTTGGCCACAAAAGAGGTATCTGCCGCTCCTCTTCTACCGGGATCGTACCCAACTACTTCTCCCTGCCCAAGGTCCAGGCTTACCGTATTCAATTCCTTGAGGAGATCCATATTGCCCTCCGTAGGTTGCATGGCAGGATAGCTGTCTGTAAAACTAATGGTGGCCGAGGTTTGGGGAAGATTGTTCGCTACAATAGCCCTCATTTTGGCACGTGTTGCTTCTTTTTGTTCTTCAGAAATAAAACGAAGGCCTCCTTTGACCATTGCCTTCTGTGCCACCACATTCGATTTTCCAAAAACCTCTGCTGTGCTTTTTTTAGCGTCGTACTCCACAAAAGTACCCCCCATGAGGATACCCGGATTAAAAGTGAGAAATTCTTCCCCTCTCACCTCCTCGTAAAAGGCATTCAGGATACGTGATATTTCAAAGATAGCTCCGGCTCCGGTTCGCTCACTAAATATACCAGAAGAATGGGCCCTTTTTCCCGTAACCTCCACTTCCCAGCCTGAGGAACCACGGCGGGCTACGGTCGCATAATTAAACCCGGTAGAGGTTTCGTACCCCAGGGCAATATCGCTGCGTTGAGCAGCCTCAATAAGGTCTTTTCTGCTTATGTCCAAAGGTTTTCCTGTACTCTCCTCATCTCCTGTAAAAGCCACAATGATCTGAGCATCCGAAAGTAATCCTTGTTCGTGAAGTGCTTTTAAAGCATAGAGAATAATTATGTCACCACCTTTCATATCATTCCCTCCAGGCGCGTGTGCGGTACTGTCATTTAATTGTTCAAATGCCTGAAAGGGACTATTTTCTTCGAATACAGTATCCAGATGCCCAATAAGAAGGATCTTTTTTCCTTTGTTGCCGTTAATTTCTGCGAACAAATGGCCAGCTCTATTCATTTCGGAAGGCATTTCCACCCATCGAGTGGTAAAGTCGATCCCATCAAATGCATCTTTAAAAACCATCCCAACTTCCTTCACCCCCTGTGTGTTGAGCGTTCCACTATTTATATTCACTACTTTCTCCAGAAACGAAAGAGCTTCTGCATTGTTTTTTTCAACAGAGGCGACTATTTTCTTTTCGATCCGGGATAGTTTTTGGGAAACTGTTAATAGCGGGATGCTAAGAACCATCACAAAAGGTAGGATGTGCCTAAAATTCATATGAGTATTTTAATCCAAAAGATACCAAAACTAATCCAAAAAGCCCTGCTTTCTCATCCAATCGTCATTATAGATCTTTCCTACATAACGACTGCCATGATCATGGAATAGCACCACCACCACATCATCCTTCTTAAAATGATCCTTTAACTGCAGTACCCCTTTAATAGCTGCACCGGCTGAGTTACCCAGAAACATTCCTTCCTCTTTGGCCAAACGTTGGGTATAAACCGCGGCATCCTTATCCGTCACCTTGGTGAAACCATCAATAATATCGAAATTGACATTCTTTGGCAAAATGTCTTCTCCAATACCTTCGGTGATATAGGGATAAATCTCATTCTTGTCGAATATCCCCGTCTCGTGATACTTTTTAAACACCGATCCATAGGTATCCACGCCCCAAACTTTGACCTTGGGATTTTTAGACTTTAAATAAGCGCCTACCCCCGAGATGGTACCACCAGTACCTACCCCTACCACAAAATGAGTCACCTTGCCGTCTGTCTGTTCCCAGATCTCCGGCCCGGTAGATTCAAAATGTGCTTTGGTATTGGAAGGGTTGTCGTATTGATTCACATACCAGGAATTGGGTATTTCCTCTGAGAGCCTTCTGGCAGTTGAGTAATAACTTCTGGGATCTTCCGGGGCCACATCCGTAGGGCATACATATACCTCGCTGCCCATGGCTTTTAAGATATCTACCTTTTCTTTGGATTGCTTATCGCTGATCACACAGATCATTTTATACCCTCTAACAACGGCTACCAGGGCAAGTCCCATTCCTGTGTTCCCGGAAGTTCCTTCTATGATTGTGCCACCTGGTTTTAGTTTTCCGGCAGCAACAGCATCCTCTACCATTTGAAGCGCCATCCTGTCTTTTACAGAATTCCCGGGATTAAATGTTTCATATTTGGCCAACACAAGGCAGGGCAATTCTGCCGTTAGTTTATTCATTTTTACCAAAGGGGTATTGCCAATGGTTCCTAAAATATTTTCTGCATATTCCATAATGATTGCAAAGATACTGGTTCCCTAAATTAAGGCCTAAGGGGAAAGATCATTTGGTTGGAATTTTATTCCTATTACGAATAGGGTGGCCAGTTTTAAGATGCTAGTCGAATTTGATTGCCTTTACCGGAGTTATTCTTGTGATGATATAAGAGGGTATCAACAACATACTCATACAAAGAACCAGCACCCCTAGATTAAGCAGCAAGATGGTTGGCAGGTCTATGTAAACAGGAATGTAGTCTATATAGTACTCCTGTGGATTAGGAAATTTAAAGTAACGGAATCTATCTTGCAGCCAGATAAGTCCCAAGCCAAGCAAATTCCCCCAGAACAAACCAATAAGGATAAGATAGGCTGCATTGTACAGAAATACTTTTCGGATGCTCCAATTGTTTGCTCCGAGTGCTTTTAAGACCCCGATCATTTGCGTCCTTTCCAGAATAAGAACAAGCAGTGCGGTAATCATATTTATACCCCCTACTATGATCATGATCCCAATAATAATGGCAATATTAAAATCGAAGAGGCCTATCCATTCGAAGATCTTGTAGTATTTATTCTGAATGGTCTGTGTATCTAAGGTAGAAAGAGTCTTCCCATAGATCTCCCTGCTTTTTTCATCGATGGAATCAAAGTCGTCCAGAAAGATCTCAAAATTCCCAACTTCCTTTTCTCCCCATTGGTTCATTCGTTGAATATGACGAATATCCACAAAAATATAGGTGCCGTCGAATTCTTCAAAACCACTGTCGTAGATCCCAATGATCTTAAACTTGCGTTGATTGGGAACTTTAGAAGGATCCTCTTCTTTTAAGAAAAGGGTAAAAAACTCATCGCCTACTGCTAACTGCAACCTGTTGGCCATAAGTCTGGACATCAACACCTCTGTATTGAGTTCAGAGGTATAGGTAGGCAAGCTACCCTCAACCACAAAATCCTCAAAGACAGACCAATCATAATCTTTGCCCACCCCCTTCGCAATGATACCTTCAAAAGTGTCTTCCGTCCTGATGATACCCGCCTTGGTGGCTACCGCCTGAATATGTCTTACCCCATCTACCAGATCAAAGTTGGGGTAAAATTCTTGCTCCGTCGAAACCGGGATCACCGAAACATCCGAGATATTATTGTCGTAATTATAGATTTGTACATGGCCATTGAACGCGGTGATCTTCTCTCGTATTTTATACTTAAGGCCCACCCCTGTAGCCATAGCAATCAACATCATCAATATCCCCAATGCAATAGCGGCAATAGCTATTTTTATTATCGGGGCAGATATGCTAATTTTATGCTGCTTACCTTTGACAAGGCGTTTTGCGATAAACAGTTCTAAATTCAATCGATGCTTTTTAACGAGAATCAAAAATACAGTTTTCCTCTGTTAGTTGGCCATGTTTCTTGGACGAAGAGGAAAGAACTCCCTGAATATTTGGGGGGAGTTCATCCCTCTTTTATCCTGTTATTTTTGACTGTAATGCTCATTATTTCCTGCGGTAGCAGGGCTCAAAGCCGCACGGTGGTACAAGATGTTCCCCCTTCTTTTGAGACCCCTGCCGAGCCTGCACAAATCATCGTAGGCGCCAACAGGACCGGCGAGTATATGCCTCTGCTGGCAGATAAGAAGATAGGCGTAATAGCCAATCAGACAAGTGTGATATTCAAACAAAAAGCTATAGAAGGAGACAGTGCACTCCCTTTTACCCATTTGGTAGATTCGCTTTTGAGTTTGAACATTGCCGTTACACGAGTATTTTCTCCTGAACACGGTTTTAGGGGTTTGGCCGACGCAGGCGAAAAAGTTGAGGATGGGGTAGATTTGCGCACCGGACTGCCTATTATCTCCTTGTACGGAGCACACAGAAAGCCAAGCAAGAAGGACCTGGCAGGATTAGATATGATGGTATTCGATATTCAGGACGTTGGTGTTCGTTTTTATACGTATATCGCCACACTTCAGCTTGTGATGGAGGCTTGTGCAGAATCTAATATCCCGATTTTGGTCTTAGACAGACCCAACCCAAATGGGCATTATATAGACGGCCCCACCATGGAACCAGAGTTTACGAGCTTTCTTGGAATGACACCTATTCCTCTGGTTTATGGGATGAGCATAGGGGAATATGCACAAATGATCAATGAAGAAGGCTGGCTGGAAAATGGTGTCAAAGCACAACTAAACATTATATCGTTAGAGAATTATTCTCATCTAAGTACTTACAGCTTGCCGCTCAGGCCCTCCCCCAATCTTCCGAACGACCAATCAATCAACCTGTATCCAAGCTTAGGGCTTTTTGAAGGGACCAATATAAATGCAGGCAGGGGTACCGAATTTCAATTTCAGCGATACGGAGCTCCATTTTTAGATAAGGACTTTTTTTCTTTTTCCTATGTGCCTGAACCTAATCCGGGCGCCAAGTCGCCCAAACAGCTGGGATCGACATGTTTTGGAGAAGACCTCAGCAACTCAGCCCATCTTTCAAAGGTTTCACTAGAATGGCTCATTAAAGCATACCAACATTGTCAGGAGAAAGATGCTTTTTTTAATACTTCAGGTTTTAGTAAACACGCAGGGACAGATCAACTTCAAAAACAAATAGAGGCGGGCCTTTCAGAGACCGAGATAAGGGCCACCTGGCAAGCAGATCTGGAAAAATTTGCAAAGATCAGGGCAAAATACCTGATATATCCTTAGGGATTTGAAGCACCTCCTGTAGGTTTTCTGTATTTGTGGAAGGGTTGTTTTAATAAACCCATAATACTGCCGTTTTCTTCTTTATTTGGAAAGGTATCTACCCCATAGACAATGTCATCACGATCTAGTTCCATGTACGTACCGAAGATGCGGTCCCAGATAGAAAAGATATTCCCATAATTAGAATCCGTGTAGGGCAATACAAAGTGGTGATGCACCTTATGCATATCCGGAGAAACAAGCACCCAGCTAATAGCCTGGTCTACTTTCCTGGGCAAACGGATATTGGCATGCCCAAACTGTGTGGCCAATAGGGATAATGATTGATATAACATGACGATCCCAATGGGTGTTCCTACTAAAAGTACACCTCCCAGCGTGAACCCAAATCTGATAAAGCTTTCCAGAGGATGATGCCTGTTGGCCGTGGTGGTATCTACCTCATGATCCGTATGGTGTACCAAATGGATCATCCAAAGGGGTTTAACATTGTGCTCTACATAATGTGCCAAATAGGCCCCAAAAAAATCCAGTAGTAGAACCCCGAGGAGAATATACGCCCATAATGGCATTTCTGGTAACCAGTTGATGATGCCAAAATTGTTGGCTGCTACCCAATCACTCGTTGTAAGGAGTAAAAACGCCAGTGCAAAATTTATGACAATGGTGGTCAGAGTAAAAAAGAAATTAGGCAGCGCGTGGCGCCACTTTTTATACTCAAAACGAAACAAGGGAACTGCCCCTTCTAATACCCAGAAAAAACTGATCCCCAGGACCAAAAGTATACTCCGATGGATGGAGGGAATGGTTTCAAAGTACTGAATAAGCGTTTCCATGGAAGCAAAAATAACTATTTTATAGATATTAGGTATACGGGGCTATACTTTGATACGTCGTTTCATTTCTTCCAGGATACTAAATGCCGCCGGACATACGAAGGTATTCTTTATGGTTAAGGCACCCAGTTGTTGAAATTTTTTGCGATCGGTATGTGGGTATTCTTTGCATGCTTTAGGCCTTACATCATAAATACTACAATAGTTATCAGCACCTAAAAATGTGCAGGGAAGCTGCTGTAACACTTCATCCCCGTCTTCGTCTGTTTGTAGATAACTATCTACGAACGTGGAGGTCTTCATTCTAAGGTGTTTGGAAATTCTTTCCACATCACTTCTGGTAAAAAGCGGACCGGTGGTTTTACAACAATTCGCACAGCTCAGACAATCGGTCCTTTGAAATTCTGCCGTGTGCAGTTGTTTCATGGTATAATCCAGGTCTTTGGGAGGCCTTTTCTTTAAACGAGCAAAAAACTTTTTATTTTCTGCTTGCTTTTCGGCTGCTTTCTGAGGAAGTTGTTGCAGTACTTCCTTCATTGGATGGATTTCATAGGTTAATGCCTCTATAAGTTGCCCAAGGATTTTTATGGATGGTACAAATATCTCACTTTTGCATGAAAAAACGCTTCAGATGCAAACTGATGTTTTTGGCACGGCCATTTTAGACTATTATAGAACGATGCAAGAAGAGAATATAGAAACCTACTCTTCTCTTGAGGAAGCAGACATTCTCCCGGTGGCCTATTTATTTCGCGAGTACAGGGCCATGCCTGCACTGGAAAAGGCCGCTCTGAAAGCCTGTAAAGGAAATGTGCTGGATATTGGTTGTGGTGCCGGGAGCCATAGTCTTTACTTAGCGTCAAAGGGGTTCACTGTTACCGCTTTAGACGAATCTCCGGGAGCTGTTACCGTCTGTAAGGAACGGGGGCTCAGGGAGGTGGTCCAAACTGATTTTTGGAAATTTGAAGGAAAGAGATTTGACACCTTATTATTGTTAATGAACGGTATAGGCCTGGTTGGAAAACTCCATAAGCTTTCCGATTTTTTTGAAAAGATCAAAGAGCTCATACATCCAGGGGGGCAAGTGCTATTTGATAGCAGCGATATCATCTATATGTATGAAAAAACAGCGGATGGAGGATATTTTATTCCAGCAGATAGTGCCTACTATGGGGAGGTTAGTTTTGAAATGTACTATAAGGAACTTAGGAGTGAACCGTTGGATTGGTTATATGTTGATTTTAATACGGTAGCTGAAGCGGCCGTATTAAACGGATTTCAATGCAATCTTGTAAGGAAGGGAACTCATTACGACTACCTGGCTAAATTAACATTGAAGGTATAATAGAGCCCTCAATATTCCGTTTTATGTAGGGTTTTTGCCCGCTGATTTGTTATAGAGTAGGAGAAATGATAGTTTTAACAATGCATTCTATGAAAAAAGTAGTCTTTTTATTTTTAAGCCTTGTTCTGGTAGCCGCTTGCTCCAAGAATTCCAACGGTTCCGGAACACCTCCAGACCCCATTGACAAGTCGGCCAACTTGCTAGCCACAGGTGCCTCCTCCAACGATATCTTGTCTAATAATACCTTTACAAAGTTACTAATAGAAATTGGGTACGTTACGGGCTTTCAGCCAACGGCTGAGGCTATGAATAATTTTCAGGCCTTTTTACAACAGTATACTTTTAAACAAGACATAGAGATACAATACCTGGAGTTGCCCAGCCCCAATGAGAACGATCTTACCCTTCAGGAAATTGCAGACCTCGAAAGCGATAACAGAACGGCGTACAATGATGCTTCTACCCTTGCCATTTACATTTATTTTGCAGATGCCCCTTCAGATACCGATGACCCTCAGCAAGGCTCGGTAACCCTGGGAGCTGTTTATAGAAATACCTCCATGGTAATCTATGAGGCCACGGTCCGCGAATTAGCAGTGAATAGTAGTCAGGTGACTGTGGAAGATGCTGAATCGGCTACCCTTAACCATGAATTTGGCCATCTGTTAGGGTTGGTAAATCTTGGTTCGGAGCCGGTGAATGATCATGAAGATCCCAGTGCGGAACATCATTGCAATATCAACGGCTGTTTGATGCGAGCCGAACTCGAATTTGGCGGCGGTTTATTGGGATTGATGAATAAACGTATCTCGGCAGGCAAAGCAGCTATACCTGAGCTTGATTCCGAATGTATCCT
>NZ_JBATLB010000200.1:0-1797 GCF_049669965.1 Muriicola sp.
TCCCTGCGCTCGATCAAGTAGCGGTACTCGGGCGAGTCCTCCGGGGGCCGGTAGTACGGAGGGCGGTCGAGCTCGAGCGTTTCATCGGGGATCTCGTTGTTCAACGACAGCAGGTCACGAAGGCCGAACAGCTGGTCGCCCGTCAGGTTCTTGACGGAGTGGGTCGCGTTCCTGCCTTGAACCTGGGGGCCAAGCGTCCATCCCTTGATGGTCTTGGCGAGGATCACGGTCGGTCGGCCCTTCATCTCCGTTGCCGCCTTGTAGGCGGCGTAGATCTTCCGGTAGTCGAGACCTCCACGCCGAAGGTTCCAGACGTCATCGTCGGTCATGTCGCGAACGAGCTCAGTAAGTCGCGGATCGGGCCCGAAGAAGTGCTCGCGAACATACGCCCCGGATTCCGCCTTGTAGCGTTGGTATTCGCCGTCGACGGTGGTGTTCATCTTGTCGACGAGGACACCTTCCGTATCGCGGGCGAGGAGCGGATCCCATCCGGAGCCCCAGATGACCTTGATGACGTTCCAGCCGGCGCCTCGGAACATCGCTTCGAGTTCCTGAATGATCTTTCCGTTGCCGCGTACGGGTCCGTCGAGGCGCTGCAAGTTGCAGTTGATGACCCACGTCAGATTGTCAAGTTTCTCGCGACCCGCGAGGGAGATCGAGCCGAGCGTTTCGGGCTCGTCGGTTTCGCCGTCCCCGAGGAACGACCACACACGGGAGCCAGACGTGTCGTCGAGATCGCGGTTTTCGAGGTACTTGAGGAACTGGGCGTGGTAGATCGAGTTGATCGGCCCCAGCCCCATCGAGACCGTCGGGTACTCCCAGAAGTTCGGCATGAGTCGCGGGTGCGGGTAGCTCGACAGGCCGGGCTCGCCGATCTCGCGACGGAAGCCGTCGAGGTCTGAATCGTCGAGGCGCCCTTCGAGGTACGCGCGGGCGTATACGCCCGGGGCGGCGTGGCCCTGGAAGTAGATGTGGTCGCCGGGTTGACCGTCGGCGGTGCCGCGGAAGAAGTGGTTGTAGCCGACCTCGTAGAGGGTTGCCGACGAGGCGAAGGTCGAGAGGTGGCCGCCGATTCCGGGGGCAGCGCGGTTGGCGCGGATGACCATAACCGCAGCGTTCCAACGGATGAATCTGCGGATTCGTTTCTCGAGCTGGGCGTCGCCGGGGAACGGCGGCTCATCTTCGGGCGGGATCGTGTTGACGTAGGGAGTTGAGACCGCTCCGGGAACCGCGATGTGGTTACGCGCAGCCTCTCGGATAAGGCGTGCGACCAGATACTGCGCGCGGCCCTGGCCGTCGGTCGCGACAACCGAGTCGAACGCGTCAAGCCATTCTGCAGTCTCCGTCGGATCCGTGTCGATGTGTGGTCCGGTGTATCCGTCAATGAAGGTGGGTGGTTCGCTCATACCTATGAATCGCTGTGTCGGAGGTACCTGAGCGTACCGAGATGTGAATCCTTGGGCGACGGAAAGTGGGATTCGAGATACGAGATACGAGACACGAGACACGCGGTGGGCCTCATTTTCGCTATTCCGGCCCCCAGGCCGCCCCCTCTGCGACCGGACATCCGTCCGGCCGCGTCTCCCCCACTCCGTGGTGGAGACAAAGGCCCAGGCCGCCCCCTCTGCCCTCGGTACGCTCGGGCACCCTCCCCCATTTCGCCTGAATCCACGGACTCGATCGCACGCCCACCAACGGAGGTCTTGCGGCGACTGGCCGGTCGTCGATTTGGTGGGTCACCAGAACTGTGACCCATACAATCCGTGGAGACCCCTTCTCGGATTCCTCCCCCTGAGG
>NZ_JBATLB010000201.1:0-5524 GCF_049669965.1 Muriicola sp.
TTTTCATCAAATGGTCCGTCATTGATAAGGTTGGTATGAAAGCCAATTTGCCCCTCTTCATGTATTCGCAGATTACCGCTGTTGTACAGGGCCGTTTGGCCGTTGGCCACCAGTCCTATTCCCAGTAGTATGTAGTAGAATCTCTTCAATAGTTAATTGTCAAAAACGGTAAAATGCCAATCTGCGTTTTGGAACAAATCCTCCTGAAGGATCTTGTATTTGAACAATGAAAAAAGAAGGACCTTGATTATTAACAGTGATAATATTAGTGCCACCCGCAGCAGTTAGCTGAACTATATAGTCTGAGCTGGGTCGTGCAGCGGCAAGAGTTACCGTATAGATTCCACTGGAACCTACAATTGAAGTGGCGCCAAACAATTTGAGAGCTGTTCCACCATTTGCTTTCCCAAAGGCAATAGGGGATGGTGCAGGATTTGCCCAAATAGCGTCTGTGCCAGCCGCATTGGTTTTTATAATTTGATTCGGAACCGCCGAAGGTATTAACTTAATTAAAGGCACAGATCTATTTTGAATGTGGAATGAACCGTTGATGGCAGAACCGGCAATATCGGCAGCCCGGATACTGCGGTCTACGATCTGTAGGCCCGTGATAGAATCTACTTCAATATTGATATTATTATCTACCCTGGTAATAGCGATGGTGGTGTCTGCATGGATGACCGGGTTGTTGGTAATGGTAAGTCCCAGCGCTTCGCAGAGGTTGAGCCAGTTCGCCCCATCGTAATAATGCAGACATTGAATATCGGTATTGTAGACCATGGCACCTTCAATGGGGACAATAGCATTCATTTGAGCAGTAGTAACCCTGTTAATCACAAAAGCCCTGCTAGTACTTTCCAGCTCCAAAATAGAAGATGGATCAATATTCTGGGGATTGTCGCCAATTTTAATCTGTGAGTTCGCAGAAAAACTGCAAATCAACAAGACAAAAAATAAGGGTTTTGTTAGGTGCATGAACTGAATTTTTGGAGGACTTTTCAGGACCAACAAAAATAGAATTATATCTGTATACTTCTAAACTTATACCCCGAAATACGAATTTATAAGATAAACCACTCTTAAACTTCTTTGAAGTAGCCTGAGAGCCTATTTTTTTGTCGTTTTATTTATTATTTAGTCTAATAAAAGCTTGATTCCTGCGCTTTTTAACATAAGTTTAATGGCAGATTATTTTTTTATGCGGCCAACTTATTTTTTCTTTATCAAAACATGGTGATTTTGGGATTAATTGCCTTTAAATCCCTTCACACCATCCTAATAGTTCCTATGAAAAAGCTACTTTTCTTATTACCTGTATTATTGTTTATGACCATGGGGTCTGCCCAAACAGATGTTAGGCGACCACTGCGGGGGCAGGTAATTTACAGAAATGTACCTGTGCCTAACGAAAATGTGATCAATACTACAGCTGAGAAGGCAACCATCACCAATGAAAAAGGGGAATTCCTTATCAATGTAAAAGAAGGAGATGAACTGGTTTTTACAGCTGTAAATTATCAGATTGAGATCTTAAAAGTTAGCGCGGAAATGCTTGTCAAAAACCGACTGGTAATAGAGGTGAATGAAAAAATAACCGAATTGGATGAGGTGACCGTAAGCCCGGAGAATCAGAAAAAATTTCTTCAGTTACAGAATGAGGAATTTAAACAATACGCCTATGAGACCGACGCAACCGGGGAGGTACAGAATATAGCTTTGGATCCTACGGTAAGGGGGATGCAGGACGGGCTTAATTTTGTGAATATATTTAAGGCACTTTTTTTATCCGGTAGCAAGGATAACGGGGAAGCCAGAACACCCTTAAAAGTCAGTGAAGTCTTAAGACAAGTATACGATGATGATTTTTTTGTAAAGGACCTGCAGCTACCGCAGGATAAGATAGATGCCTTCCTTTTGTATTGCGATGGCCAGTTGCCAACACAATCGTTGTTGAGGAAGGATAATGAATTTCAACTGATTGATTTTCTGGTGACCCAAAGTAAGGAATTCAGAAAAGGACTCGATGTGGAAGACTAAATGCCTTTTCCTGTGCTTTTTTTTAGCCATCCAGTTGCTATCCGCACAATCGTACTTCTTAAAAACCCTCGAAGGCAAAATGCTATTTGATTCCAAAGGAATCCCAGACGTCCATATAATGAATACCTCAGCGGGGAATGCAACCATTTCCGATGAAGAGGGAGAATTTGCCATTGATGTAAGCTTGGGTGATACACTGCTGTTTTCAGCCGTGCAGTATAAACGCAAAAGTCTTGTGATCAGCGCCTCAATCCTTGAAAGTAGTATTGCCTATATCACCTTGGAGGAGTTTGTAAATGAATTGGACGAAGTAGTAGTAAGACCTTATAATCTCTCAGGCGATCTCAACAGGGATATGCAACAAATGAAAACAGATCCCGTAGTGACAGCTTCAACCCTTGGACTACCCAACGCCTATGTGAAACCTATGATGCAAAGCGAACGATTATTAAAAGAAGCATCGATAGGTCCGTTCTCTATAGGAATGCTTACAAGTATCCCTTTTAACCCTTTGATCAATGCTATTTCCGGTCGTACCAAAATGCTAAAAAAAAGAGTGGCCAGGGACCGGAAATATTTACTTACTCAACGAGTCAGAAATTTTTATCCGGACAGCATCTTTGTTAAACGATTGGGGATCCCGGAAGAAAAAATATCAGATTTTATGTACTATTGTGAGGTAGATGATCATTTCGATTCTATAGTTGCAACAGAGGATCATATTCGCATCCTGAATTTACTGGTTCTAAAGAGCAAAGATTATCGCAAAAATAATGATCTGGAGTAGACATTTATGGCACGTGAATTGCACCTAAAAAAATAAATAGACTATGCAACTTGCAGGGAAAGTACTTTTATTGTTTTTCTTACCTCTTTTTCTGTTATTGGGAGCTCATAAATTCTATGTGAGTGTGACCCATGTAGATTATTATGACAAAGGCGAAGCGCTGCAGATCACCAGCCGACTTTTTATTGATGATTTTGAAAAGGCGCTGGAAGAACGATATGAGGTAAAGGCTTTGTTGGCAACTCCCGATGAAATCACAAATGCAGATGCGTATATAGAGAAGTATCTCAAGGCCAAATTTCTCGTAAAGATCAACGGAGAAGCCGTCAGTTACCAATTCCTCGGAAAAAAATTCGACAATGATATTCTGATATGCTTTCTGGAGATCCCGAATGTTTCCATAGACCAGTTAAGAACTATTGAAATACAGAATGAACTCTTGATGGACCTTTTTGAAGAACAGAAAAATATTCTCCATTTTAAGATCCTGGAAAATAAAAAGAGTTTTGTGCTTATCAGAGAAAGTAATAAAGGAATGTTAAACTTATAGCATTGCGGACGTAATCTCCCCTAAAAATCCTATTTTCCGCGCCGGAAAAATATCAAATCAAAAAGAATTCATGACTAAATTAAAGTTATTTACCACCGCGGGATTACTGTTGTTGGTTTCTGTACTGTTTGCTCAGGAAGAGACGGCAAAAGAGCGTGCTCCAGGGCATTTAAATCAAAGCAAATTCAAGCAGATGTATGAGGAATTTGCGACCCCAAACATGTACAGGTCGGCCTCAGGGACCCCAGGCCCCAGCTATTACCAGCAACAGGCAGATTATAAGATGGATATTGAGCTGGATGATAAAAATGCCCGTATTTATGGGGAAGAAACCATCACCTATCACAACAATGCTCCCGAGGCCTTGGAATTTCTATGGCTTCAATTAGATCAGAATGTGAGAGCCAAGGATTCAAAAGCACCCTTAAGAAACGGAAATGGGCTAAATGATACCTATGTACCCAGCGCATTCTCCAAGGAATTTATGAAAGAAAGTTTTGACGGAGGATTTAGAATAGAGTTTGTAAAAGACTCTAACGGTAAACCCTTGCCATATACCATTAACCAAACTATGATGCGGGTAGACCTGGCCAATCCTTTGAAAAGCGGGGAGAAAGTTTCTTTCTCCGTAAAATGGTGGTACAATATTCCGGATCATACTATAGACCGGGCTCGCTCCGGATTTGAATATTTTGAAAAGGACGGGAACCGCGCCTACGTAATTGCTCAGTTCTTTCCAAGAATGGCTGTATACAGCGACGTGGAAGGATGGCAGAACCACCAGTTCTGGGGCAGTGGAGAGTTTGCCCTTCCTTTTGGAAATTACGACGTAAACATAACTGTCCCTGCAGATCATATCCTGGATGCTACAGGGGTTTTGACAAATCGCAAGGAAGTTTTCAGTAAGGATATGATGAATCGCTATGAACAGGCTAAGAAGTCGTATGACAAGCCTGTACTTATTGTTACTCAAGCTGAAGCCGAAGCAGCAGAAAAAGGATTTTCAGAAAAGAAGAAAACCTGGAAATTCAGGGCAGAAAATGTGCGCGATTATGGTTTTGCAAGCTCGCGTAAGTTTATTTGGGACATGCAGGCCGTAAAGATCGGGAACAAAGACGTTATGGCAGTATCACTCTATCCCAAAGAAGGCAATCCGCTGTGGGAAGAATTATCCACAAAAGCAGTGGCCAGTACTTTAAAATCCTATTCCTCCCACACCTTTGATTATCCCTATCACAAGGCCATTTCCGTACACGCAAAAAATCAAGGGATGGAATACCCAATGATCTGCTGGAATTACGGAAGACCAAATGAGGATGGGACCTATTCGGACAGGATAAAATACGGGATGATCAGTGTGATCATCCATGAGGTAGGACATAACTTCTTTCCGATGATCGTGAATTCGGATGAACGGCAATGGGGATGGATGGATGAAGGATTGGACACTTTTATGCAGTATTTGGCAGAACAGGAATTTGGGGAGACCTTTCCGGAAGTAATAGCTCCAAATGAAAAGTACCCTTCTAGAAGGGGAGATCCTTCAAAGATAGTCCCTTATATGAGCGGGGATCAAAGTACGATCTCCCCCATTATGTCTAATCCTGAGAACGTTTATCAACTGGGGCCAAATGCCTATGCCAAACCGGCTACAGCTCTGAATATCCTCAGGGAAACGGTAATGGGAAGAGAATTATTCGATTATGCCTTTAAAACCTATTCACAGCGATGGATGTTTAAACATCCTACCCCCGAGGATTTCTTCCGTACAATGGAAGATGCTTCTGCGGTAGATCTCGATTGGTTCTGGAGGGGATGGTTCTACACAACCGATTACGTAGATATCGGAGTGAAAGAAGTAAAAAAATATGTGGTAAGTAAAAAGCCCGGAAAGCCATTGCTGGAATACATGGCCGCAAGAAATTTAACGGAAGCAGACCTCCGTCCGCTTGTTTTCTTGGTGGATGCAGATAGTGAGGAAACAGATGAGGCACTTAACGGGATGACTCCAAGCGAAGTTTCTGTACCCTTGAAGGACTTTATGATGGATAACATGTCTGCTGAGGAAAGGACGCGTGTAAAAGAACCTAAATTCTTTTATGAAGTAACCTTTAACAAGCCAGGTGGGATACCAATGCCTCTTATAGTAG
>NZ_JBATLB010000202.1:0-5065 GCF_049669965.1 Muriicola sp.
CATAAATACCAATTAAACATGGATAAAGCAGAAATTTGGATCGATCAGGGAATTAATTTCATCGTAGATTTTGGACCTAAAATAATTGGAGCCGTACTTATTTTTCTGGTAGGTTCCTGGATAATCAAGAAGATCATTGGTGCTTCAAGAAAGGTGATGTCTAAGGGATCCTATGATGAATCCCTTCAACGATTTCTTTTAAATCTTGCTTCCTGGGCTTTAAAAGTGTTGTTAATTATTGTAGTGGTCTCTACCCTTGGTGTCAATGTCACCACTTTTGCGGCGGTTATTGCTGCTGCAGGATTGGCCGTTGGATTGGCCTTACAGGGTTCGTTGTCTAATTTTGCCGGGGGTGTTCTGATTATGATTTTCAGACCGTATAAAATTGGAGATCTTATTGAGGCACAAGGAGTGATAGGGGTAGTTAAGGGGATCGAGATTTTCACAACAAAATTGGTTACTCCACAAAATAAATTGGCCATAATTCCAAATGGAGCAATGGCTAACGGAAATATAATTAATTATACAGAAGAGGGTAAAATAAGAGTTGATACCACCGTTGGTGTGGGTTACGGGGAAGACATTAAAAAAGCTAAAGAAGTGTTGTTACAGGTGTTGACATCAAATCCCAAGGTTTTAAAAGACCCAGCTCCCTCTGTTAATGTGTCTGAACTTGCAGATAGTTCTGTGAATTTCGCAGTCCGTCCATTTTGCGAACCTAAGGACTATTGGGATGTTTATTTTGGGACGTTAGAAGATTGTAAATTAGCCTTGGACAAAGCTGGGATAGAAATCCCGTATCCTCATAGGGTTCAAATACAGAAAAATAGTTAAATACCTGTGTAATTACCTGGAGTGATGAGCATAAGTTCAGATTTTATGGCATCAGAAATCTCCAAGGACTGAATAAATTGCCCAATAGACTCTTTGGTGATAGCCTTATTTGTTCTTGTAAGCTCTTTTAAGGCCTCATATGGATTTGGATACCCTTCACGGCGCAAGATGGTTTGAATGGCCTCTGCGACCACCGCCCAGTTGTTTTCGAGATCCCTTTCTATCTTGTCTGCATTCAATAATAATTTCTCCAAACCTTTTATGGTAGCCTGCATGGCTATGAGCGTGTGAGCCATGGGAACCCCAATGTTTCTCAGTACGGTACTATCCGTCAGATCGCGTTGAAGTCTTGAGATGGGTAATTTGGCAGCAAGATGCTCAAACAGGGCATTCGCAATTCCCAAATTCCCTTCAGAATTTTCAAAGTCGATTGGATTCACCTTGTGTGGCATTGCAGATGATCCTACTTCCCCTTCTTTGATCTTTTGTTTAAAATAATCCATGGAAATGTAGGTCCACATATCTCTATCAAGGTCTATCAAAATAGTATTGATCCTCTTCAGGCCATCGAACAAGGCAGCCATATGATCATAGTGTTCTACCTGGGTAGTAGGAAATGAATGATGAAGTCCTAATTTTTCCTGCACAAAATCCTGGCCAAATTTTCTCCAATCTATGGAAGGATACGCCACATGGTGAGCGTTGTAGTTGCCGGTAGCACCGCCAAATTTGCAGGCCGAGGGAATGTCATTTAAGAGATTGAATTGTTCTTCCAGTCTGGTCACAAACACGTTTAATTCCTTCCCAAGTCTTGTGGGTGAGGCGGGCTGTCCATGGGTCCTTGCGAGCATGGGTACTTTCTCCCAGTCGGTTGCGAGTGCTTCCAGTGTTTTTAACAAGGCTTTGTATTGCGGCACATACACCTCATTCATGGCCTCCTTCAGGGATAGTGGAATGGCCGTATTATTGATGTCCTGAGAGGTAAGTCCAAAATGGATGAATTCTTTGAATTCTGAAAGACCCAGAGCATCAAATTTCCCTTTGATAAAGTACTCAACTGCTTTTACGTCATGGTTTGTAGTTCGTTCTATTTCCTTGATTTCCAGTGCCTCCTTGGTACTAAACTCTGTGTAAATCTTCCGCAAAGCCTCTAGTTTTTGTGTTGGGACCGATTTTAACTGCGGAAGTGGTAAGCTAGCCAGTGAAATAAAGTATTCAACTTCCACACGCACCCTGTATTTCATCAGTGCTTCTTCAGAAAAAAATGAAATCAGAGGGGTTACCTTGTTCTTGTAACGCCCGTCTATAGGGGATATGGCTTGTATTTCGTTAGAGATCATAGAATAAGAGATCATGGAATTGGAAAGCGCAAAGATAGCCATTACTTTTTAGTTAGAAAGGGCCAATAGCGTACTTGAGGATCTCCCTTAGTTCATAAAATTAGCTCTCCGTTTGAGGACGACGAATTATTGCGATGAAGTAAGCAGCTCACTCACTAATACGGGGACACCTTCAGATGCCTTCTTAGCAATCAGATGAAGTTCATAATTGGATAACTGATCTATAGTGGGTTTAGGATCAATAAAGTAGACGGCGGTGCCATGTCTTGCATAATAAAGTAAGCTTGCCGCCGGATATACCTGTAAGGAAGTGCCAATCACGATCAGAATATCCGCCAGGGAAGTAATGGAGGCGGCTTCTGCTAAAAGAGGTACTTCTTCGCCAAACCACACTATATGAGGTCTTAATTGAAACCCCTGGGCACAGAGGTTCCCCAGTACAAGATCTTTTTTCCACTCGTAGACAGCATAGGGTGGGGCGGTACTTCTTACTTTAAACAATTCACCGTGCAGATGTAGCACATCCGAGCTGCCCGCCCGTTCGTGCAGATCATCTACATTTTGAGTAATGATATGCACCTCATATAAATCCTCCAGCGCAGCCAGGGCTTTATGCCCTGCATTGGGTTGGGCCTTCAATAATTGCCTTCGCCTTTGATTGTAGAAATCGAGTACTAATTCCGGATTTGACCTAAAACCTTGCGGGGAGGCTACTTCCATCACATCGTGCCCTTCCCAGAGGCCGTCCGCATCTCTAAAGGTCTTTAATCCGCTATCTGCGCTCATCCCGGCACCGGAAAGCACCACAATTTTTTTCTTCATAGTTTGCCTTTTGCTAAAATTACGTTTTTATTATATTCGAAATATGGAAGACGCCGGACTAACAGCCTATTTAGAATCCTTTGTTTCTGAGGACAGGCTACATCGTTTTGAGGAAGTTCTGGCTAAGAGAACCAACTATTTGACGGTGGTCATGGAAGATGTGTACCACCTGCATAATGCCAGTGCTGTGATCCGTAGTGCAGATATTTTCGGGATTCAAGAGGTACATATTATTGAACACAGATTTGCAAAAAGGGTCGATAAAAAGATCGCTCTGGGGGCCCAGAAATGGATAGATATCAATCGCTATAAAACAACTAAGGAGTGTATCAAAACCTTGAAGGCGAATGGTTATAAGATCCTGGCCACTACCCCCGATAGAGCGGCTCTCCCCTTAAATCAGTTAGAAATTGATCAAAAAATGGCCTTTCTTTTCGGAGCCGAAAAGGAAGGTTTAACAACTGCTGCTATAGAAGAGGCCGATGAACTCATTCATATACCAATGGTTGGCTTTACGGAAAGCCTCAATGTTTCGGTAGCTGCGGCCATCCTGCTGCAGCAAATGAGCACTAAATTGAGGGAGTCCGAGTTGCCGTGGCAGCTGAACGCTGAAGAAAAGGAGAAGAAAAGACTGGAATGGATCAGGAAATCCATAAAGAATATAGATCAAATTCTAGCGCGGTATCAAAAGTAATTTTAGAAAGATTTTGTACCTTTCTAAGGAACCAACTAATTGATACACAAATGTATATTGCACTTTATATCTTATTAGCGGTGGTGGGAATCATACTAATTCTTGCTTTGATCGCTCCAAAATCCTACGATGTAAACAGATCTGTTGAGATCGCTAAACCAACTGCTGAGGTATTTGAATATATTAAATACCTCAAGAACAACGATACCTGGTCCCCATGGGCTAGAAAGGACCCCAATATGCAAAAGAAATTTACCGGTACAGATGGGGAAGTAGGGGCCATTAGTTATTGGAACGGGAACAAAGACGTTGGGGAAGGGGAGCAGGAAATCACTAAAATTATTCCCGGGAAACGAATAGAAGGACAGTTGAGATTCTTGAAGCCCTGGAAGTCAACTTCTGATTGCTACCTAGATGTGGAGCAAGGTACCAATATCGGAACAAAGGTAACCTGGGGCTTTAAAGGGAACAATAAGTTTCCTATGAGTATAATGATGCTATTTATGAGCATGGACAAAATGGTTGGAAAAGACTTTGAAGAAGGGCTGGCGTCCTTAAAATCACAAATGGAATCATAACAAGAGTATTATGGAGGCTAATATGGTAGGCTGGTTTGAGATACCGGTAACAGATATGGATAGGGCTAAAAATTTTTATGAAACAGTATTTGAGATTAAGATACAGCTTCAAAACTTCAATGAATTACTCATGGGATGGTTTCCTTTGGCGGAAGGTAAAATGGGAGCCTCGGGATCATTAGTAAAACACCCTGATTTCTATCACCCTAGTAAAACAGCCGGACCTCTCCTGTATTTTTCTTCTAAAGACGTTCAGGACCAAGTGGAAAGGATCGAAAAGGCAGGAGGCAAGATGTTGCAACCTAAAAAACTTATTAGTGAGGATATTGGTTATATGGCCCTGTTTATAGATAGTGAAGGTAATAGAGTGGCACTTCATTCTCGCCATTAAAATATTATATATAAAATATCGGAGCTTCTGCCCGGGCACCAAAGCGAATAGGCAGATAGCTGGTGCCAATACCTTTGGAAACATACATATTCGATTGGTCACTTTTATACCAACCATCCAGATATTTTCCACTGCCTCCGGGTTTGTAAAATTCCTTACCAAAAAATTGGATCTGCCCCCCATGCGTATGCCCACAAAGCACCAGCTTAATAGTTACACGTAACTTCTGGTTCAACAGATCTATGGTATCTCGGTATTCAGGACAATGGTTTAAAACGATAGTACTCAGAGATCGATCAATGTTTTTCACTGCCAATTCATAATCCGGTAATCCCCTTAAAAAATCATCGATCCCAACAATATTTATCTGTCTTTTTCCTTTGGTAAAGAGCGTAGCATCATTTAG
>NZ_JBATLB010000203.1:0-6324 GCF_049669965.1 Muriicola sp.
TCTCTATTGTGAATAACACCAAGTTTAGAAGAGATGAAGACAATCTTTATACCACGGTAGACCTTGATCTGTACACGGCACTACTTGGAGGAGAGATCACGGTAGACACCTTCGATGGCAAAGCTAAACTAAAGGTGAAACCGGAAACTCCTAGCGGCACCCAGGTTAAGCTCAAAGGAAAAGGCTTTCCGGTTTATAAGAAAGAAGGACAAGCGGGCGATCTTTATATCACCTATACTATCAAGATCCCGGCAAACCTAAGTAGTAAGGAGAAAGAATTATTCCAGGAACTCGCTAAATTAAGATAGGTATGCAAGAACAAAAACTTATACCCTTGGAAATACTTTGTGAGCAATACAGACTCGAACTTTCATTCTTTGAAAAATTAGGAGAGTTCGGATTGATAGAATTTACAGTCTATAAAGGCAGTAAGCACTTGCATCAGGATGCCCTGCATCAGATGGAAAAGATCCTTAGGATCCACCGGGAATTACATGTAAATTTAGAAGGCGTGGATGTTGTTATGAATATATTGGAGCGACAGGATCAATTAAGACAGGAATTAATTAGAGTTCAAAACAGATTAAGGCGTTATGAAGAAGATCTTTGATGAGGTTTCATTGAAAGAAACAAACAGAAAATCATTGGCAAATAACATTTTTATGATTATGAAACTTACGCAAGCAGAAATCGTACCATGGGCCTGATCTTTCTATCCTCGTTTCATACCTCTATCACCTTCATTTGTATTGTAGGATTGGCCGTTGTCTTATCTGGGTTTTTATTAAAAAAAATAAAACAACCTACCCTTATTGCCTATATCCTAATAGGTATCCTTATTGGTCAGCACGGCTTTGACATTATTGAGGATGAGTCTACCATGCGCTATATTGGAGAACTCGGAATTATTCTGTTGTTCTTTTTTATAGGTATGGAAATAGACCTGACTTCCTTTATTGGGAACTGGAAACTGGCGGTATTCGGAACCCTTGGCCAATTTATTTTAAGTATAGGGTGTGTATGGGGGATCGGACTGCTGTTCGATTGGAATGCCACCCGCATAATTGTCTTAGGTTTTGTAATTGCTCTCTCGAGTTCGGCAGTGATCTTCAAATTACTGGAGGATAAACAACTGATGAATAAGAAAATAGGGCAAAATGTGTCGAGTATTCTTTTAGCTCAGGATATTGCCATTGCCCCAATACTAATTATTATCTCCATTGTTGGTGGCGAAGACACCTCCGTTAATTCAGTACTCCTTAAGATCCTTGGAGGTATTCTCATACTCTCGGCCATTATTTATATCTATATTAAAAAAGAGATCACCTGGCTACCCTTTAGGAAATCTATTAAAAAAGATCATGAATTACAGGTATTTCTGGCTTTGTTCTTTTGTTTCGCCGGAGCAATGATTGCCGGCCTGTTTGGCATCTCGGAAGCTTTGGGGGCCTTTGTGGGAGGTTTGGTGATGCACGCAGGTAAAGCCACCATATGGATCCACGATGCCATCCACTCCTTCAGGATCCTCTTTGTGGCCATATTCTTTATCAGTATTGGAGCCCAGATCAATATAGAATTTTTAGTAAGCAATTTACTACCCCTCGGATTGGTCCTAATTGCCGTGTATGTGCTCAATCAATTTATAAATACGCTTATCTTAAAGACCTATCATAATTCCTGGAAAGATGCCATTTTCGGTGGAGCCATGCTGGCCCAGATAGGAGAATTGAGTTTTTTAATCTGCATTACTGCCTTTAATCTCAACATTCTTACGGAGTATGCCTATGATTTTACGATATCCCTGATATCCCTTACCATATGTATCAGCCCATTTTGGATAGCTCTTGCGGAAAGAATAAATAAGCGGGGGCAGCTACAGATTGCCAAGGACGAGGTCCTAGAAAAAAATAGAGCCTCTTGAATTGGTACAAGGCCAGATTGTTTAATAAATAGTACAATGGAAAAAGAACAACACTATCTTATTCGCAGCGGCTGGCTGCGAGCTTCAATTCTGGGTGCGAATGATGGCATCCTTTCAACAGCCAGCATAATCATTGGGGTGGCTGCAGCCTCTAGCACCAGAGAGCCTATTGTGTTGGCTGGGGTAGCCGGACTCGTTGCCGGGGCTCTTTCCATGGCAGCCGGGGAATATGTGTCTGTGAGCTCTCAGACCGATATTGAAACCTCCGATATGGAACGAGAAAAAAAGGAACTTAAAGAAACGCCAGAGGCAGAATTAGCAGAACTAGCACTCATCTATGAAGACCGGGGTCTGAGCCCGCAACTTTCTCAGGAAGTGGCTAAACAACTCACAGCACATGACGCGCTTGGAGCCCACGCCAGGGATGAGTTGGGAATAAACAGCATTACCAGGGCACGGCCTATGCAGGCAGCTTTAGCTTCGGGAGCCGCCTTCATCTTTGGCGGAATACTTCCTGTACTTGCTGCCCTATTTCTTCCTGTGGAACCTATGATCTATTGGCAATACGGACTGGCGACCCTTTTCCTGGTAACACTTGGAGCGGTAGCTGCCAAAGCAGGTGGCTCGAGTATTAAGAAAGCCGTGCTGCGAATAACTTTTTGGGGAACGATTGCTATGGGCGTTACCGCCTATATTGGCCATTTGTTTGGAATTTCTTTAGGATAAATACGCTTACTTACGGGCATATAGCAGGGTTTCAGCAAAAAAATTCTTATTTTATTGGCGTTAAGGCATTGAAGAAATCAGAAAACAAATCCTATGACCATGGCTCGATTCATCAAGAAAAAAAAACAGGAAATTGGTTTGTCTCCGGATGATCTGCTTTTCAGAGGGAAGCAAAAGATCAATGAGGTTATCTTGCGCATCATTGATTTTGATGAGAACACGCTGGAGGAAGATGCATTGCGGATTGTAAAGGATGTTCTTAAATACACGGAAAAAGACACCGTAACTTGGTTAAATGTAGACGGCCTGCACAACGCAGCGGTCATGAAAGAGATCGCAGATACCTTTGATCTGGATACGTTAGTCTTGGCAGAGGTGATGCATACACAGGCAAGGCCCCGTGTTTTGGAATATGACAATTGTATTTTGATCTCTGTCAAAATGATGCAACAAAACGAGGATACGGGTCAGATCACTGTGGAAAATCTCAGTTTGATCTTAACAAGCTCTGTTCTTATCTCCTTCCAGGAAAAAAGAGGAGATGTCTTTGAGCCCGTGCGGGAACGCATCCGCAAGCAGAAAAAAAGAATTCGCCACGGGGGAACGGACTATCTGGCTTTTGCCCTGCTCGATATTGTTATTGATAACTATTTATACGTACTCAGCGTACTGGGTGAGAAAATTGAAACGCTGGAAGATAACCTTTTGATCAATCCCAATGAAAAAGTAATCAATGAGATCAATAAATATAAACGCGAATTAAATTTCCTTCGCAAAAGCATTAAGCCTGCCAAAGAAATGATCTTTGTGCTGGCCAAAATGGAATCGGAATTCATCAACGAATCAACCTACGTTCATTTCAAAGAGCTGGAAGATAATATTAGTCAGGCAAATGAAGTATCGGATAGCTACCGGGAAATCCTCTCAGATCAGCTGAACATTTACCACACCACCATCAGCAGTAAATTAAACGATGTCATGAAATTCCTTACGGTGTTTTCGGTCATCTTTATACCACTTACCTTTATTGCAGGGATCTACGGCACCAACTTTGATGTATTGCCAGAACTGCATTATAAATACAGTTACTTTATTATGCTTGGGGTAATGATCATAGTTGCCTTAGGGATGCTGTATTACTTTAAACGCAACAAGTGGTTATAGGCTAATAAATTTTACAAATGGATAAGATGTGTATTTCAAAGGGATTGAGAAAAAGGCAAGGCTACTGCCTGTTTTTGATCTTTTCATGGGTGCTGATGTCATGCAATGGGCAGGCGCCCCAGAAAATATCTTCAACATCTGCATCCAAAGGAGATCAAGTTGTTGGAGGCGGTTGTGATGGCTGCGAACTGATGTATGTAGGTATGCCTGCTCAGCTGCAGGCTGTTGACACCAGTGCGGGCTGGCTCAGTGGAGGTCAGCAGCTGCATATCACAGGAAAAGTGTATGAATACGGCGGGAAAGAACCTGCCTCGGATGTAATTATCTATTACTGGCAAACAGACGATAAGGGATATTATTCCCCTAAAAAAGGGATGGACCCAAGAGCTAGAAGGCACGGCCATTTAAGGGGCTGGGTAAAGACCAGGAAAGATGGGCGGTACGATATCTTTACGGTACGCCCTTCTCCATATCCCAACAACAGTGAACCGGCACATATTCATTTGTCTATAAAGGAACCCACTATTAAGGATGAGTATTATGTAGACGAGTTGGTCTTTGATGGCGACAAATTATTGACGACTTCAAAACGTAAGGCATTAAAAAATAGGGGAGGCAGCGGGATCCTTAGATTACTGCTAGATGGAGATATTCAAGTTGCCGAACACAATATTATACTGGGCCTTAATATTCCCCACTACCCTATTCCAAAAAATACCGAAATAAGTTCCGGACTTGAAATTGGAGAAGACAATCCGTCCTTTACACCTTTTCACGCCTATGGTCCGGACAAGGGAACAAAAACTTGTCCTGTTTGTAAATACGGCAGGTACAATGGCATCATTTACTATGTTGGGAACAAGCCCGATTGGGAGGATATTAAAACCTGGTTGCAGTTCCTGGAATTTGAAAGTGAACGAAGAAAGGCCTATTTAAAAGCCTATTTTGTGTATGGGAACGAAAAGGAGTATAGCCGGGAAAAGAGAGAACGAGAATTAGAAGCCCTGGGGAAGGAATTGAACCTGCAGTACACCGCCCTTACCTATGTTCCTTCCTTCACGGATATTAAAAGCGAAGTGGTGGGAAATAAGATAAATCCGGAGGCAGAAAATACCATTGTGATCTATAAAAACAGTTCCATCATAGACAAATATGTAAACCTGCAACCCAGTGCGGAAAATTTAGCCCGTATTGTAGAGACCCTCGATGCCTCCCAGAACAACCTCTTTGAGCTACCATCGATCTTTGATCATTAAGAACCCATTAATTCTTTTTTATAACCGCTAAACAATGAATAAACTACCGCTAATTCTGATTTTTTTTATACTCTTGGCCTGCGGCGATAAATCGAAAACCAACAATAATGAAGATCTAAAAAAAGAAAAAGATTCAATTATTGCCGACTCACTAACGAGTGAAATAAACAAACTTCAAAAAGAAGGGCATATTAATGGTTTTGCAGTTGCGGTAGTTAACCAAAATGGTACGCTTTACGAACATGGTTTTGGGTACGCCAATGTTAAAACCAACGAAAATTATACGGAGCATACTATCCAAAATATTGCATCCATCTCAAAAACATTTATTGGTATTGCATTGCTGAAAGCACAGGAACTTGGAAAACTAGACCTGGATGACCCGATCAACAAACATTTGCCATTTAAGGTAATCAATCCCTATTACCCCAAAGAACCAATTACCATCAAACAATTGGCCACCCACACATCTACCATCATAGATACGGAATACTATGATACAAAATCCTATGTTTTAAAGGATTCTTTACAAGATTCCAACGTTGAAGGTATGGTTGAGAATTTTAACCCGCCGCAAACCAAAATACCGATACAGGAGTTTTTAAAAAAGATCCTTCAAGACAAAGGAGAACTATATAAGAAAGAAGGCTTTTTAAAATCAAAACCTGGTGAAAAGTTTGAATATTCAAATATTGCAGCAACGCTGGCTGCCGTTGTGCTGGAAAATGCCACCGGTGAAGCTTTTGACACCTTTACTACCAAATATATTCTAGAACCGTTAAACATGTCCTCTTCCGGTTGGTCTTTCGAAAGCGTTGATTTTTCTAAACACAGCAAACTCTATTCGAACCTTCAAACCGAGCTTCCTTTTTATTCGCTTATCACGTACCCCGATGGTGGCATGCTTACTTCTGCACATGATCTGGCCAAGTATTTGACCGAACTCATAAAAGGAAAATCAGGAAATGGCACAATACTGAATAGTAATAGTTATGAAGAATTTTTTTCAGAACAGCTTTCAGCAGAACACTTTACAGAACAGAATAAGGATAACCCCTATAATGATGAATATAATATTGGAATATTCATAGGTCATAGTGGGAATGGAAATATTGGGCATACTGGTGGCGACCCCGGGGTTTCCACCTTATTGTTTTTTAATCCAAAGACCAGTATAGGACGCCTGTTAATAATAAACACCTCGCTGACCAATCAGGAGGGCGTAAATCAGTTTTATGGCATTATGGATAAACTGGG
>NZ_JBATLB010000204.1:0-4351 GCF_049669965.1 Muriicola sp.
AAAGTCCAAAGCGAAATTTACCGGTAAATTATACATTTCGGCAAATGACTATGCCGTCTTAAAAGCAGATTACTCTTTTAGTGAGGGAAGAGAAGGCCGTAAATTTAATATGAAACTCCTGTTAGGGATAAAATACCTTGAAAACAGAAATCAGGGGACCATCATCTTTAAGATCAGGACAGACGGTAAATACCATCCTTACTACATAAAACGAGAATTTGGGAATTACGTATATTTACACAGACCGCTTAAATTTATCGAAAATAGTGACGAGAGAAACAAGGTTATTTTTGATTTTACGCTGGAAGGAGATGGACGTGAAAAAAAGGAGCTGTTATTACTTGACAATGAAGTACTGAGCCCCACAGAATATAAAAACTTTAAGGAACAAGCTGTCATACCCTATAGTCTTTTAAAACAATTTGAGCCCACTATTTGGCAAAACAACCAAATCATTGAACCTCTTGAGGAAATGAAGAATTTTAAAGCTAACGACTAGCCTGTCCTATCATTCAGGATGCATAAATCGCTGTTTGCCCAATAATACTTCTTCCGTTTCAACGTGGTCCTCATCAGGAACGCAACAATCTACAGGGCATACTGCTGCACATTGAGGTTCTTCATGGAAACCCATGCACTCCGTACACTTATCGGGGGAAATATAATAGATCTCATCACTTATGGGCTCCTGCACGTCGTCTGCATTCACTTTTTTTCCATTGGGTAATAAAACATCCCCTTTTAATGAAGTACCATCGCTATAGCGCCATTCATCTGCCCCTTCATAGATGGCAGTATTAGGACATTCTGGCTCACATGCCCCACAATTAATGCATTCGTCAGTTATAATGATAGCCATAATTCTGTTTTTCTTTTAAGCAATTTCTTTGAACCTAAGGAAACCTTTCGGAATAGGTTTAACTTTTGTTTCAGTTTCATACTTTTGCGGCAAAGGTACAGCTGAAACACATTTTCTACAAATATAATGGGGACCCTTGAAGAAAGAATACAAGCATTTGTTAAACTTGGTGAATTTCTGCGCACTTACTGTAGCTACAGATCCGGGGATATCACAGTATCTGACAAGTTAAACGGATTCTCAGACCTGGATGAAATTGTGGTCAGGGCAGGACATAAGAACGGATGGTTTACCGAGGAGAATCTCCTATATTCTTTTTCTGCATGGGGAAAAGTATTAACTGTCGAAGGAATTAATACATGGCTTGCAAACTATGAGATTAAACCCAAATCAGCGAAACAAGTTGCCATCATTATGGCCGGCAATATCCCGCTGGTTGGATTTCACGATCTTATTGCGGTTGTAATCACCGGGCACAAGGCCTTGATAAAGCTATCTTCAAATGACAAGGACCTCCTGCCCTTCTTTATAAAGTTGTTAGAAGTCCATCAGCCGGATTTAAAGGGATCTGTAACTATTGCAAAAGGCACATTGACCAATTTTGATGCTGTGATAGCTACCGGGAGCAACAATACCTCTCGCTATTTTGAGTACTATTTTGGGAAAAAGCCTCATATAATTCGAAAAAACAGGAATAGTATTGCCGTGTTGACAGGGATAGAAACCGAAAAACAATTAGCTGACTTGGGAGAGGATATCTTTAGGTATTACGGTCTGGGGTGTAGAAGCGTCAGCAAACTCTTTGTGCCTTTGGGGTACGACTTTGGAGCATTTTTTAAGGCAATTGAAGCATACTCTTATTTAAAGGACCACCACAAATACCACAACAATTACGATTACAACAAGGCTGTATACCTAATGAGTGAGTTTTCGTTTTTAGATAATGGTTTTTGTATGCTAAAGGAAGATAAACACTACGCTTCGCCTATTAGTACCATATTTTATGAGTATTACAATGACACGACCTCCTTGCTTAAAAAACTTAAAGCTGATCGAGAACAGCTACAATGCATTGTTTCACAGGGGTTTATGGATGATGAGATCATATTTGGGAACACTCAGTCCCCCAGCTTAACGGATTATGCCGATGGTGCAGACACTGTTGAATTCTTGTTAAAAACATAGGACAATTATTCCCTAAATACTCCTGCTTTCTCAGGTTATTTTAGGACCTTTACAGTTGCAAAAATCGCAAAACCTTATGGAAATACACAATTTTAGCGCAGGCCCTTGTATACTTCCTGCCGAAGTAATGCAAAAAGCCGCAGCGGCAGTACTCGACCTAGATGGAATAGGTCTTTCTCTTATAGAAATTTCTCATCGCAGTAAAGAATTTGTAGCTGTTATGGATAAGGCCAGGGAACTAGCCCTGGAGCTTTTGGGATTGGAAGGAAAAGGGTATCAGGCGTTGTATTTACAGGGCGGTGCCAGCCTGCAATTTCCTATGCTGGCGTATAACCTGCTAGAAAATAAGGCGGGCTACCTGAATACCGGTACATGGAGCTCCAATGCTTTAAAAGAAGCTTCAATACTTGGCAACGCCATTGAACTAGCCTCTTCAGAAGAAAAAGGTTTTAATTACATCCCAAAGGATTTTGATATTCCGAACGATCTGGATTACCTTCATCTCACCTCAAACAATACCATCTTTGGAACTCAAATTAAGAGTTTCCCAACCACCAAGGTTCCCGTGGTTTGTGATATGAGTTCAGATATATTTTCCAGGCAGTTAGATTTTTCAAAATTTGACCTTATTTATGCCGGGGCACAAAAAAACATGGGTCCGGCTGGTACTACCCTGATAATAGTTAAAGAAGATCTACTCGGTAAAGTAACCCGGAAAATACCGTCTATCCTGGATTACCAGGTGCACATTGCAAAAGAGAGCATGTTTAATACCCCTGCGGTCTTTCCTGTCTATGTTTGTATGCTTACCCTGCAATGGTTAAAAGACATGGGAGGGATCCCGGCCATTGAAGAGATCAATGAAAAAAAGGCAAAACTGATTTATTCTGAGATTGATTTGAATCCTTTATTTCAGGGATATGCCAACAAAGAGGATCGCTCTACTATGAATGCTACCTTTACGCTCACCGATGATACATTAAAAGACACATTTGATGCTATGTGGAAAAAAGCGGGGATCAACGGACTTAACGGACATCGTTCCGTTGGCGGCTACCGGGCATCTATGTACAATGCCTTATCCCTGGAAAGTGTGGGCGTACTGGTTGATGTAATGAGTGATCTGGAACGCAAAGCCTAAGGAAATATTGAAATCAACTTTAATTAAAGAGAGCAGCAATTCTATGAGTAAGAAAATACTAGCAAACGACGGTATCTCTGCAAGCGGCATTAAGGCGCTAGAAACTGCGGGTTATGAGGTGTTGACGACCACGGTGGCGCAGGAACAACTAGTTAATTTTATTAATGAAGAAGGAGTTGTTGGGCTATTGGTGCGCAGTGCCACCCAGGTAAGGAGTGAACTCATTGATTCCTGTCCCGGGCTGAAACTCATTGGTCGCGGCGGAGTTGGAATGGATAACATTGATGTAGCCTATGCCAAGGAGAAAGGAATTCATGTAATCAATACCCCGGCTTCATCCTCTAGCTCTGTGGCGGAACTTGTTTTTGCTCATTTATTTGGCGGAGTTCGTTTTCTTTATGACGCCAATAGAAATATGCCCTTAGAAGGTGATAGAAATTTTAAAGTCTTAAAAAAGAATTACGGGAAAGGAACCGAGTTGAGGGGGAAAACATTAGGGGTCCTTGGGTTTGGAAGAATTGGTCAGGCTACAGCAAAGATTGCCCTCGGTATTGGAATGAAAGTAATTTATTTTGATCCATTTATTGAAGACGCAAAGATAGATCTTCAGTTTTTTGATGGACAGTCCGTATCGTTCACTTTTAATAATAGTTCTAAGGAAGAAATTCTTAAAAATTCTGATTTTATAACCCTCCATGTCCCTGCTCAAAAGGAATATGTCATTGGAAAACGGGAATTGGAAATGATGAAGCAGGGAGTTGGCCTGGTCAATGCCGCGCGGGGCGGGGTAATTGATGAGGTTGCTCTGATAGAGGCAATTGATAATGGCAAAGTAGCTTTCGCGGGCCTGGACGTATTTGAATCTGAGCCTGTACCAGAGATACGGATCTTAATGCATCCAAAGATCTCTTTATCTCCTCATATAGGAGCGGCAACAGACGAAGCTCAGGACAGGATAGGGACAGAACTTGCAGAACAGATCATAAATCTGCTTACCTAAGGGAGCATACATATCATTTAAAGCGTATATTAACTCATCAAGAACAAATTCAAAACCAATGTCAGGATTATTAGATTTATTAAGCGGCCCAATGGGCAAACAATTGATTAGCGGGGTTGCCGGCCAAACCGGTCAGCCAGAAGACAAAACCGCCGATGTACTAAGT
>NZ_JBATLB010000205.1:0-4072 GCF_049669965.1 Muriicola sp.
GGGGGGCAGTGTCTTTCGATTTCGGGATGCCCTGAGGGGTGTACATGGTGTTGTATACGGCGGCGACGAAGTCCCCTGTGCCTGCTTCGCGGCCGACAAGGAAGATTTCGACGAATCGCACCTGGTGCACATTATCAACACGATCGTACCTGGCATCGGCGCCGTCGCCAAACACTGCGGGTAGCGCAGGGTCTTGTCCTACGCAGGACAACGATAAGGCCACTGATAGGAAGATCGTCAGCAAGGCCACATTCATGGTTCTCATAATTTGTCTGCTTTTAATTGTTCTCATAATTTGTCTCATTTAAATTCCTCGTCGTTTGCTCTGCCACCGCCGGTCACGGGGGCTTAACGTCCATCAAACACTAAATGCAGGATGGGTCACAGCAACGCTTTGCTCTTGTCGAACCATGTCTCGTGTATCGATTACATGGGCGGTTTTAACATTTATTTGTGACCCATCCTGCGACTTGTTTCCTGTTATTCCGGGTTCTTGATATCAAATACCACTTTATGCAATTGCCCCGGGGTAAAGATAAATTTATCTCTTTCAGCATATTCTTCATTTACAGGCATGCCTTCATCCCGGCCGATATCAAAGGTTTCATGACCGGTATAGGCAAAGTAAACCGTTGCTTTGATATCCATTTCACCTACTTTTTCATCGTTGATGAAGAATTCTACAGTTGAAGGGCCGTTTAGCTTTGGTTCCTTCATGGTATGTTTCAGGGTGATCTTAATATCCCCATAAGGGATTTTTACATCGCCGTCGAAATCATGCCAGTAAAGGCCGAGCGTGGAATAGCTGTAGCGCAGTTTACCGTCTTTAATAAACAGTGCCTGTCCGCCAATGTGTTCACCTACCGCATAAATAACACCCTCTGTGTTTTTGTCGGCAGTAATATAGGCGTTAATCTCGTAATTGGTAGATTTGATCTCCGGTCCAGCAAATTCGGGTACCCTGTAAACATTCGGTGTGAGTTCCCAATGTCTCTTGGCTGCCTTTTGCGGGTTGGATTCCGGTTGCAGCATTCTGCCCATAGAACCACCCACGGGGTACACATTATACTTTTCTGCCTCTTGCCAGAATAATTGCTCCAATTCTTTAACTTTTTCCGGGTATTGATCTGCTAGGTTTACTTGCTGTATCGGATCCTCTTCAATATTATACAATTCCCATTCGGTGTTCAGGGGGTCGAAGTTTGCCATAGCTTCAGAATCAACAGACCAGGGAATACGGTAGGGTTTTCCGCAAAGTGTCCAGCCTTCGTGGTATAATCCCATGAATCCGCTCATTTCAAAATACTGGGTGGGATGGTTGGTTTTGGCATCCGGATCGTTCCAGGCATAGGTAAGCGATTTTCCTGGATAAGGCTCTCTTTTCTGTCCGTTCACATAGTCCGGGGCAGGTACACCGGTAACCTCGAGTATGGTTGGTACCAGGTCGGTGATATTCTGAAACTGTCTCCGCCATTCGCCTCTGGCATTAATTGCTTTGGGGTATCGTATGGCTGTTGCCGACATGGTGCCCCCAAAGTGCGAAGCTATTTGTTTGGTCCACTGGTACGGGGTTGATGAGGCGTATGCCCAAGCCACAGAATAGTGGTTTGCAAGATGAGGACCGCCCCAGGCATCAAGTCCACCAAATTTTTCCAGCTTCTCTAATTGTTGGTCCATAGTAAGAGGAGGGAAGCCATTTTGAAAAAGCAACTCAGAAAAGGTACCGGTAGGTGTACCTTCAGCAGTATTACCATTATCAGCGGTAAGATATACGATCATCGTATTGTCCAGTTCTCCCATTTCTTCCAAATGACTGATAACCCTTCCGATATGATAATCCACATGTTCCAGGAAGGCTGCATTGACCTCCATCTGGCGGGCCAGGTATTTTTTTCCTTCTTCACTGAATGAATCCCATTCGGGGATAACCTCCGGCCATTCTACCATTTCAGCATCTTCGGAAACCAGTCCCAGCTTTTTCTGGCGCTCCAGCAGTTGCTCTCGATACACATGCCATCCCTCATCAAATTGCCCTTTGTATTTATCACGCCATTCCTCAGGAACCTGTATGGGTGCATGAACTGCTCCAGGTGTATAATACATAAAGAAAGGATTATCCCGAAGCCCTTTCCAGTTGTCGAGCCATTTTATGGCCTGATCGGCCATACCATGTGATATGTGGAATGTTGATCCATCGGCATTGGTTTTGGGTGTTTCAATAGCCGTAGTATTTTCGTACAATAATGGATGGAACTGGTTGGTTTCACCCCCCCAGAAATCCCCAGAAATACTCAAAACCCCATACACCTGTTGGCCAGCTCTCAAACGGCCCGGCCGGAGAAGCTTCTTCCATGGGTGTATTGTGCCATTTCCCAAAAGCTGCCGTAGCATAACCATTTTCGGTTAAGATTTTGGCAATGGATGGGGTGCTGTAATCGATCTGCGAATTGTAGCCCGGATAGCCCGTGGCAAACTCAGATATAATGCCTGTACCGATCTGGTGAATATTGTAACCGGTGAGCAATGAGCCCCGTGTAGGAGAACACACGGCGGCAACAGACATGTGGGTGTAACGTAGCCCTTCATCACCAATACGGTCGAAGGTGGGGGTTTTCATTACGCCACCGAAAGAGCTTGCGTTAGAATATCCGGCATCATCGAGCATGACAATCAACACATTTGGAGCTCCCTCCGGAGCCTTTGGTTGCCCGATAAAATCGGGTTTGGAGTCCGCCAAGGTCTTTCCCTGGACGCCTTTCCACTCCGCATTAGGATAGGGAATGGCGTTGCCATCTTTATCTACTGATTTATCAGTACCTGTGTTACAGGAAAACATGATCGCCATCATGGCCAGGCTAATGATTGAATTTAAGGTCTTTTTCATTTTTGTAGTCTCCATTTTAATCGTTTTTTTAAATTATATAAATATTTCAAGTAAAGAATTTTATACTTATAACATGACTTTGTTGTTTTTCACTAATTCTTGTTTTTCGCCTTATTAGCTCCTATTGGAATATTTACCTTTAAAAAGAGGGAGCTATTCCTGGTGTTATTAATATCTTTGTACACATTAACCAGTCCAAAATAATATTTAAGGCCTATGGTGATACCTGTGCCTTTAGACAGTATGTAACCGGTTCCGATGGTAAGGCCTGCATCCAGGGAATTAATATCGTCTTTATTTGATTCTCTAATTCTAGCTTCTCTATCACCTGAATCGGCGTTATATTCAACCCATGCTTTATACATAAGGCCAAATTGGGGTCCGGCTTCTGCATACATGTTGTTACGGAACTTATACCTTACAAGGGCAGGAACAAGAAAATAATTCATACGTTGGCTATAATCACCGCCTTCATCATAAATTGTACTATTAAGCATTTCTAAATCAGTCTCTGTAAGTTTATTGGTGCCTAAATTTGATTTCACTAATACCCCGGTGTAAAGAGACCATTGGTTTTTCATGCGGATATCAAAGTAAAAACCTATATTCCACGTACCTAATGTGCTTGAGCTTTCTAAATTTGATATTTGTGAAAAGTTAAAACCAGTCTCGAGACCAAATTCTAAGCCATCTGAATTCAACTTATCCCCTAATAACAGGGATATTAAAACTTGAGATTGTATGTTGATACTAAAGAGTAAAAGACCTATAACACATATTATTTTTTTCATACGGCAGATAGTTTGGCGGTTAGGTTAAATCATCTCATATTCATTTTAAATATACTTCATTACGTTCAAATAAAAATTTTATTCCAATTATTTTGAGAACCAGTTTTTTCCGCGAATACCAAAACGATAATTCAGTGAAAAAAGACCAGCTGTTCTATCTCCTAAAAATTGAGCTTCGGCGCGTAATTGCCAGCGATGATTAATTTGCCACTGGGCACCTATCAACATATTCCAGGGATTATCAATTGATTTATTGAAGCTATAGCTGATATAACCATTTTCAACATTATTTCTTAAGTCTGATAAACCAGAATCCAATCGGTTGTAAATATTTTTATACAGTTCTTGTTTGATTGGTGTTAACTCACCGTACCAATTATCTAAATCGGTTTTAAGA
>NZ_JBATLB010000206.1:0-1851 GCF_049669965.1 Muriicola sp.
GTGTGGATCAGTGCCACTTCCTTTTCTGCCTGGTTGAGCTTGGCTTTTTTTACCGCTAACTCTAATTTTTTCCAGTCCCTTATTGTCTTATCGGTATCTTCAATTAATACCCGTTTGCAAATTTTACCGGATTCAATAAATAGAAAAGTAAGATGCGTGAGAATATCATAAATATCAGACCTTCCTCTGGTGATCTCTATATTCATCTGTTCTTCATCGATCCTGTAACAGTTCCGTCTTCTTTTTGGGGGTATAATAGGCTGGAAATGTGTCTTTGAATATCCTTCATCCGAAGTAAGGTTGATAAAACGACATTGCTCTATTCCTTCAGGGAGCCTTTCCAGCACATAAATGAGTCCGTTGAGCTCTGTTTTTTCTTCCGCTACAGTCCCGTAGATCTCCGGTCTTAACAATAAAAGGGCATTTCGCAGTGTCTCACCCGAAACCCCCATTGGTTTGTAAAAGCCCCTGTTGAACAGATGCCGCATGGTGATATACAAACGTTCAATAGCGTTTGTAGACTCCTGTGCCCTGGTTGTGTCCTTAATTTTGCTCATAAATTAACACAAAAATACACTATATATTCCTGATTTTGCTTCTCTTATGGCCTGCTTACTATCTCTAGACCTCCTTTTGAACTTCCAATCCCGATGCCAGCTTCCTGTCATTAGATAACCGCTGTACCTTATTTTGGCCTCCTAATTTTCCAACTGATTTCATATAGGTTTGAAAACCGCCTGATTTTATGGAAGTGATCTTCAATGGTTGCAAAATACTTCCCTTGATTAGATCCAGGTAATAACTATTTTGCTGCTGAAGGGCCTGATCCAGGATTTGTGCAAACTTTTTCATATCGGTAGGTTTCTTCCCGAATTCAATAAACCATTCGTGATATGGAAGCTCTTTATTTTCCGGGGTGATCTGTGGGGCCACAGTAAACTCATTTACTTGCGCACCTGATGACCCAATAGCTTCTTGCATGGCATATTCTACTTCCTTGGCAATAACATGTTCTCCAAAGGCCGAAATAAAATGCTTAATTCTGCCTGAAACAATTACCCTATAGGGTTTTACAGAAATAAACTGAATGGTATCTCCCAAATCATAGGCCCATAACCCGGCGTTCGTAGAGATGATCATCGCGTAGTTTACCCCAATTTCCACCTCCTCTAGTGTGATCCTTTCCGGATTTTCATTGAAAAAGTCGTCCGCTCGTACAAATTCATAGAAGATCCCTGAGTCTAGCAAAAGCAGCATTCCCCTTTCGTTCTGTTTGTCCTGATAGGCAAAAAATCCTTCGCTGGCAGGGAAAAGCTCTATGCTGGCAACCTTTCGGCCCATTAAATTTTCGAACATTGCACGGTACGGTTCATAATTTACCCCGCCATAGATAAATAGTTCAAAATTCTTAAAAAGCTCTCCTATTTTTTTGCCGGAAACCGCCCTGAGTTTTTCAAAATACATTTGTACCCAGGAAGGAATCCCCGCAATGACCGTCATATCCTGATCAATTGTTTCTTCTACGATCTTCTCCACCTTTGTTTCCCAATCCTCAATACAATTGGTTTCCCAACTGGGCAATCTGTTCTTTTGTAGATAGTTAGGGACATAATGTGCAGAAATCCCAGAGAGCCTGCCCAGTTTTATTCCGTTTTTTTCTGTAAGTTCCGGACTGCCCTGTAAAAAGATCATTTTGCCATTTACAAAAGAGGTTCTTCCGGTCTCATGGATATAACTAAGAATGGCATTTCGGGACGCTTCTACCTGGTGTTTTATAGAAACCTTTGTGATAGGGATATATTTTGCTCCGGAGGTTGAGCCACTTGTTTTTGCAAAATAAATAGGTTTTCC
>NZ_JBATLB010000207.1:0-1976 GCF_049669965.1 Muriicola sp.
TTCGCCTCTATGAAAAATTCGCTCAGGAAGGGAATGAGGTAGAGGCCAGTTGGTTCGCTATTCTAAATTCATTCTTTATCATAACTCTGGCACCTCTGTTCTCCAGATGGTGGGAAAGTAAATACAACCCCAGTGCGGCACACAAGTACGGCATAGGTCTTATATTACAAGGCCTGGGTTTTGCCGTACTGGTATTTGGTACCCTGAGCATTCCCCAGGGTGCCGCCACTGCAGCGGTAAGTATGATCTATTTGATCCTGGCCTATCTCCTGATCACCATGGGCGAACTTTGCGTCTCTCCTGTCGGGCTTTCTTATCTCAGTAAATTGGTTCCACCCAGGATGATCGGATTTATGTTTGGTATCTGGTACCTGGCAATCGCGATCGGACAGAAACTGGCCGGGCAACTTGGAGGAATGATAGACCAGATCACCGCTGAATATTCCTTGAGCAGCTTCTTCCTCATCTTTACGGTACTCTGTATAGTTCTTGGTTTGATTTCGATCGTTCTGAACAGACCCCTGAAACGTATGATGCACGGTATTAGATAGCTCTTTAGTCAGGTCTGAGACGAAACGCACCTTTTTCCGAGGTAGCATGGAATGGAAGACCGGATGACTCACAACTCTTTTTCCAGCGGGCCACATCTGCCCGATAATTACTGCCATCTGCAACCACCATTTGCGGCTTTGAATGGGCAAGTAACCTATCTAAATGGATGTGGGGCGATTGTGTAAGTAGGAGAACAGCGGACTGCACGGTATTTGACGGGAAAACTCCGCTGCTATCTATTACTATCCATGTTTGCCCGTTAAATGTAAAGGCATTTGGAACATCCCTATAGGTCACAGGTCCCAGGAATTCTTTGAGTGCAATGTTACTCAGAAGTTGGTTCACTTTAGTACTATCTGATGTCATCACATGGAGCCTTCTCCCTTCTTGGTGCAAAATAACTGTGTCCGCCATTTTATGGAGTACCATAAGTTGTTCATTTTGGGAGCTACAGTAAGCTCTATAGAAGGTCCAGGACTGAATGGTGAGTACACAAACAGCTATTTTTATCACAGCCCGAGCGTTCCTGTATTCCAAGCCTCTTACGACAAAATAAAGTAGGAGGTAGCAGAAGATCACTGTAATGACATCCAGAGATAGGTTATTGAACAAGAATTGCTCCTGGTCCGCAATTAGCTTCACTACAGTATTCATTGATTTAAGAAGGGTATTGTAGGTCTGAGCCACCATCACAGGCAATAAATCACAGATAGACAGAAGGATTACCAGGATTCCCATTCCAAGAATAATGCCCAAAAAGGGAACAATTAAAAGGTTAGACAGAAAAAAGAGGCCAGGGAACTGATTAAAATAGTAGATACTTATGGGTAATACTCCGGCCTGAGCAGCCAGACTAACGGAGAAAAGTTGCCAGGTTTTTTTGAGGAACCAAAAACGGGGATTCCAAATTTTTTGCAAGATAGGATAGATCCAGACTATGGCAAAGACCGCAGCATAACTCATTTGAAATCCAACCTGAAATAGAAACATTGGGTTGATGAGTAAAACAGCGAAGGCAGATAGGGCCAGGATATTAGCTATGCTGGTGGGCCGATTTAAAAAAAGGGCATAGGAGACAAAAGAGAACATGGTAACAGCCCTGACCACAGATGGGGACAGACCTGTAAAGAAGGCATATGCCCAGAGGGTGATAATAATCAGGCTCATACGCATAAGAGATCCGTGCCGGAAGACCAATAAAGGTTTTAACAGGGCCTGTAGTAAGAGCAACAAAATGCCAATATGGAGTCCGGATACTGCCAGGATGTGTGCAGCACCTGCCTGCTGATAATCTTCATAGATGTCCGGATCCAGATTGTTCCTTTGGCCCAGGAGTATGGCTTGCAGAATACCCAGTTCATTCCTCCCCAGAGAGGTTTTCTCCAATGCTCTGATAATGTTGGTCCTGAAAGCGGCCGCTTTTC
>NZ_JBATLB010000208.1:0-1829 GCF_049669965.1 Muriicola sp.
AAACCCAGGCAAAAGCCTATAGCAGTTCCTTGTATTACTTCCTTGATGTGTTTGGATATTTCTCAGCCAAATGGCAGAATAAGGCATTTGCAGATCAGGTCATTCAAGATCACTGGTATTTGTTTAAAGACAATCCTGTTGGTCTCAAATCACTGGCCTATCTGTATCAGGTTTTAGGTGAAACAGCAAAAGCTCATGAATTGTATAAGGAAGTATTTATTCTCCGTCCTAACTATGCACAGTCTTATAGAGACCTTGCTTTAAGTTATGCGGATACTGGTGATTATAAAAAAGCAGCCGCTATCTATGCGCGTTATGACTATCTCATTGGTGAGGGCTTTATCAGGGCAGAGGATAAAGACTTTACACCGCTGTTAGAACGAGAATTTAGTAATCTGTTACAACTCCACGGCAAGGAACTTACCGGGAAGGACTATTCCAAGGGCCCTTCTTTAAACAGTGATTTTGAGGGAACCAGACTGGTTTTTGAATGGAGTGATAGCGAAGCGGAGTTTGAACTGCAATTCGTAAACCCCCAAAACAAATATTTTAACTGGGAACATAGTATACTGGCAGATCCCAATAGAATTAAGGAAGAAAAAATAAAGGGATATTCCTGCGAAGAATACCTCATAGATGGCAGTTTAACAGGTACATGGCAAGTGAATTTAAAATACCTGGGGAACAAGAGCTTAACGCCTACCTTTTTTAAGGTCACTATCTATTCAAACTTTGGGACCGATTCACAACGCAAGGAGATAAAGCTATTTAAACTACAATTAAAAAATGTGAACCAGGAACTATTCAAGGTTCAGAATTCCATGACGCTTGTATCCAATTAAATCCTGTACCGCCAGTGTATTTTTCCTTTTCGGAATTTTACAGTTTGGTTATGGTCAGCGAGATTACAAGGGGATCATCCTAGATAAGGATACCAATGAGCCTATCCCTTTTGTGAATATCGGTTTTCCAAAAAAAGGCGTCGGAACCGTGAGCGACGAACAGGGGTTCTTTCATCTGGAATTTGAAGCCAACCAATTTAATCCAACCGATATACTTCAGTTTTCATCCTTGGGGTATGGTACCATAAATAAAACGGTCTCTGAACTCAATTTTAGCTATAATGAGTACCCGAAAATTTACATGGTACCCGAGGCTGAGCAATTAAAGGAGGTTGTGGTAACCGATGCCGGATTATTCGAATACAAAGATCCCATAGGATACAAAAATGGGGGGCACCAATTCTACGGCTACTGGAAAGACAATGTCGCTCTGGGGGGAGAACTGGCGACCAAGATCAGAATCAAAAAAGGGCTTCGCAAATTAGATGAGTTTACTTTTGAGGTTCTGGGCAATACCTCGGATAGTGTTTTGGTGAGGATAAACTTTTACAATACCGATGGAAATGACGGCTTCCCCGGCACCAATATCAATACCAGTGGCAAGAATGTTTTGCATACCATAAAATCAGCTCCCGGGGTATCCAGGGTAAACCTGAGTGCATACGATTTATTTGTTCGAGACGACTTTATAGTGAGCCTTGAGTTATTAAAAGTGTACGGAAAAAGTAAAATTGGGTTGGTACTGGCCGCGGCCAATAATCGGTTTACCGATTCCTTTAAAAAATACTCCAGTCAGGATAGATGGGCAATAATGAAAGATGTTGCCATGGCTTACAGGCTAGAATCTACCATGTATTCTAAAAAACAGAAAAAAGTTCCCAAAAGAACACCCAAAGAGGCAGTCACCTCATCTATTTCGGGTTATGTGTTCCACGGCAACATTGCCCTCTCTGAGGTAAAAGTGATAAATCTCAGCAAGGGAGTTAC